>BQJH01000291.1 GCA_021604605.1 Hyphococcus sp. | reverse complement strand
ATCCACACCCGCATCGACGAGACCATGCACGCGATCTCCCGCTCCGCGCGGATCGGCAATGTTTATGTGAACCGCAACCAGATCGGCGCCGTTGTCGGCGTTCAACCGTTCGGGGGTGAAGGCCTCTCCGGTACGGGGCCAAAAGCTGGCGGTCCGCATTATTTGAAAGCGCTGGTGAGAAGACCTACTTCATCCACAAATGGTTCGTCGATCAACGTCAGTGACGGGGCTCTTGATAATGCGCTCGACCAAACCATCCATAATCTTCTGACTCAATATGGCGCCTGGGCGAGTAACAAAGAAAAAAGTGCGATCTTTCACGACGCTGCAAAATCACTCACCGGCGACGCAAAGGAATGCCTCGGCCAAGCCAAAGAAATTTACGAAAAAGAGTTCCACGACGCAGAAGAACTCCCCGGACCCACCGGAGAATCTAATACGTTGAAACAACGCGGGCGCGGACTTGTCATCTGCCTTGGCGGCGCAAATGTGTTCGATCAAATCGCCAAAGCGCTGGCTGCAGGCAATTGCATCCTGACAGACACGACGACAGACATCGCACCCGCATTAGAAAAAGCGAGCGCACAAGTCATCCATGAAATGGATTTCTCTAATGGTGTACCGGAAGCCCTCCTCCTCGATGATCGCATCCGCGCTGTCGTCTTTGATGGGGACAGTGATGCGCGGCAAAAAATCGAATCCGTTCTTGCTCGTCGCACCGGTTCCATTATCCCGCTCCTTTCCAGCCTTGATGATCCATGGCGCTTTGCTGTCGAGCGCACATTAAGCATTAACACCACAGCGGCAGGCGGCGACGTGCGGCTTTTGTCTCTCGGCGAATAAGGCTAAGCTCTCGTTTTTCGGGGATTTATCGCGGCGCAGCACCTTTTCGCCGCATCGTGATTGCAATGGGCATAAAGGCAGCGTTCAGTGATGGCAGATGATGAGCGCAACGATATGACCATCGCAGAATTGCCTGCAGCAAAATCCGGCCCGTTTCTGCCAGCCTCTGGCGGATCGCGGCAATGGATGAACTGGCTGTTCGCCGACAAAGGCCGGATGTTCTGGATTCTCCAGACCCTCGGCTGGGTCGGCTTTTTCATGCTGCATGTGTTGAGCGTTTCAACCTTCGTTGCCGGACGCTCATCAGACTCGCTTCTTTATTCCGTCGCCTCCTCCCTAATCGGGTTTCTGACAACCAGTATTCTGGCGCGGCCGGTTTACCGGTTCGCCCGCCGTCAGGGTCCGGGGCTGCTCCTGCTTATCGCTCTTTCTTCAACCATCGTGATGGCGTTCATCATGTCGGCGATGAAAGCGCAGACCTTTGGCATCCTTTTTGGCAATGCCTGGATGGATATGCGCGGCGAAGCGTTCAACACAACGAATTATCTTTTGCTGATTATCCCTGATGTTCCGGTGAATCTGTTTTTGCTGGGCTCATGGGCGGGTTTTTATTTCGGCATCAACTATTATCTTAACCTGCGCGGCGAGACCGAACGCGCCGTCCTGTCGGCGCGCCTTGCGGATCAGGCCCAGCTAAAAATGTTGCGCTATCAGCTCAACCCGCATTTTCTGTTTAATACGCTAAACGCGATTTCGACCCTGGTGCTTGAGCAAGACGGCAAACATGCCAACAAGATGCTGTCCCAACTTTCTGCTTTCTTGCGCTATTCCCTCGACAGCGACCCATTGCAAAAGACGACGCTGGCGGAAGAAATCCGAGCGCTTCAGCTTTATCTTGAAATTGAAAAAACAAGGTTTGGCGACCGGCTTAAAGTCACCCTCGATATTGAAGAAGAAGCGCTGCACGCAAGCGTCCCCTCTTTGATCCTGCAGCCGGCGATCGAGAACGCCATTAAATACGCCATTGCAAAAATGGAAAGCGGCGGCGAGATCCGGATTGTGGCAAAGCGCAATCGCAATAAACTCTGCATGGAAGTTTGTGATAACGGACCGGAAGCGCCGGAAGATCCAAAGTCATTGCTGCGCAATGCAACCACAGGCGTTGGCCTCGTTAACATGCGAGACCGCCTTGCCTATCTTTATCAGGACGATTGTGAATTCAACATTAACCGGGGCGACCCGGTAGGCTTATGCGTGTGCCTGACAATACCATATGAAACGCGCGTTTGACGAAGGGGCGAAGACCATGAGCGAAGAAAAATTACGGGTTATCCTCGTAGATGATGAACCTTTGGCGTTGCGCGGATTAAAACTCCGGCTCGCAGAATTTTCGGAAGTAGAAATTGTCGCCGAATGCGCCAATGGGCGTGAGGCGGTCAAAGAGATCAAGGCGAAAACGCCTGATCTTGTATTCCTTGATATCCAGATGCCGGGCCTAGATGGGTTTGGTGTCGTGCGCGCCTTGATTGGCGGCCCTGCGCCGCTGTTTGTCTTCGTCACGGCCTATGACAAATTCGCCATTGATGCGTTTGAAGCAAACGCCCTCGACTATATGGTCAAGCCGGTTGAAGAAGAGCGGTTGAAAGACGCGATCCAGCGCGCCCGCGAGGCGATGAAGTCCAAAGCCGCCATGAGCCGGGAAACCAAGCTGGTTGAAATGCTCGCGTCCCTTTCCAAAGACGAACAGGATCGCATTAAAGAGCTTATCAACGATCCGGCCTGGACAGAAAAGCAGCGCTTTGCAGAGCGCCTTTCGTTTAAGGACGGATCGAAGGTCGTGGTCCTCGCCGCAGATGACATTGAATGGATTGATGCGGCAGGCGATTACATGTGCATCCATGCTGGCGGTAAAACACACATCATCCGCGAGACCATGAAAGCGCTGCAACAACGCCTTGACCCGGAACGCTTCCAGCGCATTCACCGTTCGGCGATCGTCAATATCGGCAAGGTCAAGGAACTGCACCCGCACTCAAACGGCGAATATTTCATCATCCTAGACAATGGTCAGGAGTTGAAATTGTCGCGCTCCTATAAGGATGTCGTCGCCCGCTTTTTGTGATAAATAGGAGCCTCACCAGAAAATTTGACCGTCCTGAATACTTGATGAGCGGATGGCTGGTTACGCGAAACGGTACTATTCGGTTCTTTAGCTGACGAACTCACCGAATGTGAAAAAGCGGAAATCTGAGATATGAGGTTTTTATTTTTCCCTTTCGTAGTGGTTATTATTTGTGCGGGAGGTTTATTAGTGATGTATTTGAATGACGTACCCATAGGCGGGTACCCCGGACCAATCCCAGGGGCAGCAGTCCTCATCGTAATTTCTTTTATCTACGCTATTTTTCACTATTTCGATGAAAAGGGTGATAAAAAGAAACGCGAATAGCGCGGTCTGTTGCCTGTCCTTGCTGATTGCACGATTCTGACATAGTCATTGCGCTTACCTTCTTAAAATTTAGAGCCCTAGGCGCATCAAAATGCCGAAAGGAACGTCTGATGATCTTTTTTCTTTTTTGCTCAAAACCAAATCGGCCAGGCTTTAAGGCATGACAAGTTCATCCGCTATCGCTCTCGACCGCTGGATCCGTTCTTCCTTTGTGGAGATGAACACAGCGCTTGAAGACTTATATTTCGCTCAAGACGACCGCGCCAATGTTGAAGGTGTTGGCGACAAGATCAAAGATGATCTTTTTAAAGAAGGCCAAAGTCTGATCTCGCCGCTTGCGGCGGAAGGCAACACCGATGAGGGCTTTGACGCCGCTTTCGATGTGCTCGGCAATCTCGGTCTTTATATGGGCGCTTTGCGTCGCCATGAACTGACCAATCCGGACAAAGAAACAAAATCTCCCTATGAGGAGTGTTCAGCCCTTGGCCTTCATATTGGCGCCTCGCTCGGCGTTGT
>BQJH01000290.1 GCA_021604605.1 Hyphococcus sp. | reverse complement strand
AGATCCGCGCGCCTGGGAAGCCTTGATGCCGACCAACGCTGATTACGCCAATATGATCGCCAATCCCGGTGCCATCGTTTCGAAAACTAACGCCGCCAAGGCCGCCCGCGACGCCTGGACGAACAAATATGTCCATTCAAGCCACTCCTTCGGGGTCAGCATCGGCAAGGATCCGGTCGGCAGCCTGCATTGTTCAAAGGGCGGGGAAACTTGCGTGTTTACTCCCTAGCGCATCCCGTTTGCTGAGTGACTCAAAGGGATGCGCTAGCTTGGTTGTTTGAGCGTTTTGAAACGGAAAAGCGCCGATCTCTATTCCTAAAACGCTCAATTACTTCGTAGTGCTGCCGGCCCTCGCCGCCGGGTTGCTGATTGCAGCGCCTGTCACGCCTTCACAACCGTAGCAACGGCATGCGCCGCCGATGACGACCGAAGCGCCAGCATTCACGGTCGACGATGGGCTGGAGTTCAGCTTGAAAAATATCGGTCTTTGGGCGTGGTTCAATGGTGTCGCGTTGGACTTCTCCAGGCCAGGCAAACCGACGGACAATGCATTCGTCGAGAGTTTCAACGGGTAGGTGCATCGAAATGCATTGACCAAAATTGGCTCTTATCGCTCGACGATGCGCGATCAAAATGCGAGGTGTTCAGACACGGAGGCGATAACTCAACGCAGGTCAAAGTTCGCGGTCACGGCCAAGTTAATTGGCGGATTCTCCAAAACGATGGAGGGAACTTGAGTCGCAGATCAGATCCAATCTGCAAGTGGAACCGCTTTGCGAAAAACCCACTCGAAAATTCACAGAAAACTAAATCTTTTTCACGCTACGCAGGTACCGAGCGGGTACCGAAACGCATTCATTTGCATACTGTATTTTCCCCGGGCTTTTAATTATTTGTTTTTGCTTAGTTTTCTGGAGCGGGTAGCGGGAATCGAACCCGCATATTCAGCTTGGAAGGCTGCTGCACTACCATTGTGCTATACCCGCTTGAAGAGCCGTAAATAGCGAATTTTGCGGCTTTCGCAAGGGCGAGCCCAGCTCAAATCCATATGATTTTCCGACGAGCCGACTTTCTCGTAAGACAAAGTGACCTGTAGCGCCTTGCCAAAGCAGGGGGGCCTCAATCAGGATCGCGACAACCATGCCGGACGAATGGGAACCGGCGTCACCGGACAAGAGAAATTTATGAAAAACCTTATGCTTCTTGGCGCATCCGCCATTATGTTAGCTGCCTGTCAGAATATGCCGAACCAGTCTGCCGGGGTAGCGCCTGTTGTCGCCGCGACGCCAGTTGACCGCGAGGTCCTGCCCATAGATGCAGTGCCGGTAGGGTATGAGATCGCCATCAAACCCGACATGGATGCAAAGACATTCATCGGTGACGCCCGATTGAAGATCAATGTCAAAAACAGCACCGACCGTGTTGTCGTCAATGGCATAAACCTTTCAATTCAGACCGTATTGCTTGACGACGAAACACCCGTTGATTTTGAAATCGACGCCGAGAATGAGGCGATTACGTTTCTCTTTGACGAAGCGCTGTCAGAAGGCGAACATACACTCGACGTGGATTATACCGGCCGGCTTTATGATAACGCCGCCGGCATTTTCTTTTCCACCTTCCCAACACCCGAAGGTCAGGAGTCGCTTCTTGTTTCTCAGTTCCAACCGGGGGATGCACGTAAGATAGCGCCGATGTGGGATGAGCCCGCCCATAAAGCCGTCTTCCAGATGGCGGCGATCCTGCCTGAAGGCATGGACGCCATTTCAAACATGCCAGTTGCTTCAACATCTCCAACCGATGACGGCTTTGTTAAAATTGATTTTGAACCGTCACCGAAAATGTCTTCTTATCTTTTATTTTTCGGCGCTGGAGATTTCGAACGTCTTACGCGGGACCATAATGGCGTCGAGCTTGGCATTGTTACGCGCAAAGGTGAGTCCGAGAAAGGTCACTACGCACTGGATACGACAGTCAACGTACTTGATTATTTCAATGAGTATTTTGACATGCCCTATCCCCTACCAAAGCTTGATCAGATTGCGGCGCCGGGCGCTGGCGGTTTCGCAGCGATGGAGAACTGGGGCGCAATCCTTTATTTTGAATCCTTTTTGCTGGTTGACCCAAAAACCACGACCGAAGGCCGCAAACAGTTCATCTCCAATGTAATTGCCCACGAAGTCGCTCACCAATGGTTCGGCAATCTCGTCACAATGGAATGGTGGGATGATATCTGGCTGAACGAGGGGTTTGCCTCATGGATGGATCAAAAGATCACAGATATTCTGAACCCTGAGCGGCGCGTTTGGTTGCAGGCCATGGGCGGTAAGGAATTCGCCATGGGCCTTGATAGTGTCTCGTCCACCCACCCTGTTGTTCAGCATGTCAAAAATATCGAAGAAGCAAACACCGCTTTTGATGCGATCACCTATCAGAAAGGCGAAGCGGTCATCCGAATGATTGAAGCCTATGTAGGCGAAGAAGATTTCCGTGACGGCGTTCGCCAGTACATGAAAGAAAACGCATACGGTAATGCGAAAACCGCTGACTTATGGCGCGCGATCGAGGCGGCGTCTGAGGCGCCGGTAAGCCAAATCGCTCATGACTTTACGATGCAGCCCGGCGTTCCCATGATCTACGTTGATGATGTATCGTGTAATAGCGCCGGCACGCAAGCGACCGTCCGTGTACGGCAAGGCCGCTATGGCGCTGATGAGGAATCAAAAGCCGAGGCGCTTGTTTGGCGAACCCCGGTAACAGCAAGCTCTGCCGATAGTGACACGATTACCCGCACTCTTATCTCTGGCCCACGCGTACAAACAATTAAAGTACCGGGCTGCAGGGCTGTAAAACTGAACGCCGGAGAAACAGGATACTTCCGCACAAATTATGGTGAAGAACCATTTGCAGCCCTGATGAGCGCATATGGGGATCTGGAAGCGGAAGATCAGCTCGGTCTCCTGAATGATGCTTATGCCCTTGGCGCCGCGAACGAGGCGCCGTTCTCACGGTTCCTCGAATTGGTCGTCAACACGCCGCAAGATGGCGATCCGACCATCACGCGCAGTATTGTTGGCGACCTTTTCCAATTGAATAATTTGTTTAAAGGCGAGGAAGGGGCCGACCTTTATGTCGATTTTGCCCTGAACTGGCTGAAGCCCGCTTTTGAACAAGTTGGTTGGGATGCGAAAAGTGCAAATGAGTCCGGAAACATCGCTCGACTACGCAGCGCACTGATCGCAACTCTTGCAGTCTTCAATGATGAAGAGATCATCAAAGAAGCACAAAGACGGTTTACGGCCTATCAAACGGACCCATCTGCGTTGAACGCCAATCTCCTAAACACAGTCGTAACGATTGTCGGCGCAAAGGCTGACGAAGAAACCTTCGACCTTTTACTTAGCCTTGCACGTAATGCTGATAATCCAGGAGAACAACGCCTGTATTATGGGGCCCTTGATGGGGTTGAAGACGAAGCGCTTGCCAAACGCGCCATCGAAGTCTTCAGAAGCGAAGAAATTTCGGCGCAGCGTCGGCCACGTTATTTCCGCTCCATGGCGGACGATCATCCGCGCTTGATCTGGGATTATTATCGGGAACATTTTGAAGAGATCGAAGCCGATGTCGATCCACTCGAACGCGTTGAATATGGGCCAAACCTTGCGGCTGCAACAGGGGACGTAGAAATCGCTGCTGAGTTGGAAGAGTTTGCGAAAGAAAACCTGCCCGAAGCATCAGCAAAACCTGTTGAGCGCGCCGTCAAAGGCATCCGGTATCAGGCAAGCATAAAACGTGATCGCCTTCCGGAGATCGTGGAC
>BQJH01000289.1 GCA_021604605.1 Hyphococcus sp. | reverse complement strand
CAGGCGGATCCGGAATTCATCATGAAGCGAATTGAAGGCTTGCAGCCTTAAAAATGAGCGAGCGGGCGTGTCCTTATTGCTCACATTCATGGCTGGAAAAGCCGGGAAAATGGAGCTAAACAAGCTCGAAAATTGGCGACGCCATGACCTTCATCCGGCGGCAGGGAAAATTGCTCAATGACTGAAAAGCGCACCATCAAAGTAAACGGCCGGGATATCGATGTGGCGCCGGATTTAACCTTGCTTCAAGCATGTGAGGTTGCGGGCGAAGAGATCCCGCGCTTTTGTTATCATGAGCGTCTCTCGGTTGCCGGTAACTGCCGGATGTGTCTGATCGAAGTGAAGGGCGGTCCGCCGAAGCCAGTGGCCTCTTGCGCCCAGAATGTGGGGGACTTGCGTCCGGGACCGGAAGGCCAACCGCCGGAGCTTTTTACCAACACGCCAATGGTGAAAAAAGCCCGCGAAGGGGTGATGGAATTTCTCCTAATCAACCATCCGCTGGATTGCCCGATTTGTGACCAGGGCGGCGAATGTGATTTGCAGGATCAGGCGATGGCGTATGGCCGCGACGGGTCGCGCTATCAGGAAAACAAACGCGCCGTTGAAGAAAAACATATGGGTCCATTGATCAAGACGATCATGACCCGGTGTATCCAGTGCACGCGTTGTGTTCGCTTCGCGATGGAAGTGGCGGGCGTCGATGATTTAGGTCTCGTCAATCGTGGCGAGAATGCAGAAATTACAACCTATCTTGAAAAAGCCGTTGCATCAGAACTGACCGGCAATCTGATTGATGTTTGCCCGGTCGGCGCCCTGACATCCAAACCTTATGCGTTTAACGCCCGCCCATGGGAGCTTCGAAAAACTGAAACCATCGACGTGATGGATGCTGTCGGTTCTAACATTCGGGTCGATGTGCGTGGACGAGATGTTCTTCGTATTCTTCCTGTCCTGCATGAAGATGTGAATGAAGAGTGGATTGCAGACAAATCCAGGTTTGTTTGGGATGGGCTAAAGCGCCAGCGGTTGGATCGGCCTTACGTGCGTAAAGAAGGCAAACTTCAGTCTGCGACTTGGGACGAAGCGTTTAGCGCGGCGGCTGAGAAATTAAAATCAACGCCAAAAGAAAAAGTTGCAGCTCTTGTTGGTGACCTTGCCCCGACAGAAGCGGTCAAAGCGCTCAAAGATTTGATGGCGGCTATTGACACGCCGCATATGGATTGCCGTCAGGACGGCGCAAAGATCGGTACTGGTGACAGACGTTCTTATCTCTTTAATGCCGGTATTGCCGGGCTTGAAAATGCTGATGCGATCTTGCTGATCGGAACCAACCCGCGTCTTGAAGCGCCTTTGGTCAATGCCCGTATTCGCAAATCCTGGTTACGCAATCTTGATCTCAAAATCGGCGTGATCGGTGAACAAAGCGATCTAACTTATGAATATGACTATCTCGGCGCCGGACCCGATAGTCTGGAAGCTCTTGTCCGGGGCGCCGGAGAATTCGCGACTGCTCTCCACAATGCAAAACGCCCAGCAATTATTGTTGGCGCTGGTGCGTTGACGCGAGCGGACAGTGCAGCGATTTTAAAAACGATAGCTGATCTTGCTCAAAAAACAGGTGCTGTATCAGCGGACTGGAATGGATTGAGTACCCTGCACACAGCGGCAGGCCGTGTTGGCGCTCTTGATCTTGGTTTCATTCCCGGTGAAGGCGGCAAGGACTTTGCGGCTATTCTTGACGCCAGTGCGACAGGCGAAATTGAACTTGTCTACAATCTTGGCGCCGATGAGTGCGACACCTCAAAATTGAAAAATGCGTTCGTCATTTATCAAGGCCATCATGGCGACGCCGGGGCGCGACATGCCGATGTTATTTTCCCTGGTGCTGCTTATACTGAACAAAGCGCCATTTATGTGAACACTGAAGGCCGTGCGCAATTGGCAAATCGTGCTGCATTCCCGCCGGGTGAAGCGCGTGAAGATTGGTCAATTATCAGGGCGCTTTCTGACCGGCTGGGAAAAGCCCTGCCATATGATGATCTCTTTGCACTTCGACAAGCGATGATGGAAGCTGTGCCGTCTCTGGGCCAGCTTGATCAAATTGGCGGCGATCAATCTCCTTTCGATCTCACATCAATTGGGACCGCTGGTTCGCTGCTAGGAGAACCGTTCCGTTCGGCTGTTGCAGATTATTACCTGACCAATCCAATTGCGCGGGCCTCAGCAACCATGGCGGAATGTTCTTCCGCGATGAGCGGCGCTAACAAAATTGCAGCCGAGTAGATTTGCAATCTCATGGGAGATGACCAGTTTCGGATCATTGAAGAGATAAGAAGCAATGTCGCCTTTGAGCAATTTATTGGATCGATATTGACCGGCGCTGCTTTGGGCGGCGTGTTGTTTTTTTCGATCCATCTAACACTTGGATTTATCCATAAATACGCAATTGGCGCATTGTTGCTCTCCGTAACGTTGCAAACAATGTTGCTAACATTTTTAATTTTCCTGATTGGTTTTTTTACGGGTGTGTTTGTCATCAACCCGCTTTTTAAAGTGTTGGAAAGAGCGAAAAGGCGCACGGTCTGGCCTTATCTGGCGGCTGTCATGGGTGTGGTTCTATTCTCGTTGACCGTCTTATCTCAGTTGTCGCAAGTTGTTGCGCCGAGTAATCTTTTGGTTGCGATTGTTGTTGCTTCTGGTTTGGTGATTGCCTTTGATTTTGGGCGGCGTATGCGGCCGGTTTGGAAAAAGACAACCAATGCTGAACAACACCAGAATGAACCCATTACAAGGCTGCATTAATGCTTCGGTAAATCGATGAGACGGCGTAAAGCCACGACAAGCTGCTCTTATCACGCGCTTTAATTTTTGCTACATACGTCGCAGGAAGAGGAGACAGCTATGAAGAAATTTTCCATGATTGCCGCGAGCGTACTTGCGGTTTGCGTTGCCGGGGCGGCGGCGGCGAAAGACAAAGACACTGTAACAAGAACGCTCGACCTGAAAGGTTTTGAGAAGATTGATGTTGCCGGTGTTTACGATCTTGATATTCGCGTCGGTCCTGATTTTTCAATTGAGCTCTCCGGTCCTGATTATGAGATGAGCCGTGTGGAATCATCCGTTGAAAAAGGCGTTTTACGTCTTGACCAACGTGAAGCCAGTCGCAGTGAAAAGAAGCGCTGGCGTAATAAACGCCAGGGTGTTGATGCTGTCATCACGTTGCCAAACTTAACTGCGCTGGAGATTTCTGGCGTGGTTGAAGGAACGGCGCAGGGGATTAGCACTGAAACCTTTGAGGTTGATATATCTGGCGTTGGCGAGATTGAGCTTTCGGGTGAGTGTGGTGAGCTTGACGCCAATGTTTCCGGCGTTGGTGATCTTGACGCTGAAGAATTGAAGTGTCGCAATGTTGAAATTCGCCTTTCTGGCGTCGGCGACGCCTCAGTTTACGCCCGTGATGAAGTTGATGCGAGTGTCTCTGGCATGGGTGATATCGATGTTTATGGATCGCCTGAAAAAGTCAGCAAAAGTAATTCAATGTTTGCCGATGTGACGGTGCATTAGATCAGCGAATAGAACAGTTTCAATATTCAGGCGCTGCCGCGATCTGCGGCGGCGTTTTTTATTGCGTTGCAAAGAAACAGTTTCGCATGATTAACCATCCCCATTTTCGGGATTTCTTCGTTGGGCCGCGCTCTTTGGGCGTTCAGCGGTCTTTCATCATTATAAATCATCATGCTACAACCTTTCTGGGGATTTAGTAGGGAGGGATGAGTGAAGATATTTTTAGGTATAGTTTTGGGATTGATGCTTGCGGTCG
>BQJH01000288.1 GCA_021604605.1 Hyphococcus sp. | reverse complement strand
CAATAAGAGCCTACACTCAGGCGTCTTCAAACTTTTTGCAGTGATTAATACAGCCATTTTGGGCGTGTTCTGGGTGACATTTTCCGCGGATACAGAGGCCCTCTTCATGGTGGCGATCAGCGGGGTCTATCTCGCAGCCTATCTTGGCACACCGTACATCTTGAGTCGGGTCGGACGGATAGACCCACCACAAAAAGGCTCATTCCATCGCTTTCTTGAAGCGCCTTTTGAAACATGGACCGGGATCATCACAGGCCGGGAAGCCTTGTTGCAAGTCCTGTTAATTCCAGGGGCGATTCTGATTGCCGTAATGGGGATGGGGTTGATTATCGGGGGCAATCAGTAGCTTTAGCTTAGCAGTTGCTTAATGGCTTCAACAATCTCATCCGTCGCATCGATCGGCGTTGTGCGGATTGGTTCAACGTCACATTTTTCTAAATTACGCACCGCGCCTTTGCTTTCAAGGGCATCAACAAACCAAGCCATTTTCTTTGCAAGGCCCGGCGGGCGAAAGGCATAAACGCCCGCCCCAGTCGAAACCGCTTCGCTCATCATGTTGTGAGAATCCGCCGTAACGATCAGCGCATCAGAATGGGCCAAAATATCAACATACGGATTATCGCCTGACCGGTCCCAGATAAACGTGTCAGTTGCCGTCAGGGCATTCTTCAACGTTTTCAGGAAAGCATCTGGCGTGCGCCGCGATGGTGTGAGCGCTAGCGAGGCGAAATTCCCTTTCGCATGGCGGATTTTCGCAATCAGATCATCAGCTATTACATCGTCAAAGCGGGCGCCGCCGCTCGGTCCACCCAACACGACCCCCAGCATTGGCTTTGCTAACTCGCTAATCGGGCCGGTTGGCGTATCACGAGCATCTGCAATCGGCCTGGCCAACCCATGCGGCGACGTTAGGGTCGTTACAACATTCGCTCCGGTGAGTTTATCGTGAACCGGCGCCCAGATTAGATCAACGCTTGAAGGACTAACTCTTGGGTCTTTCATGATGACGACAAAACACTTGCCATTGCTGACTTTTTTTACCGCCCGTGCATAAGGGATCGCCCTCCGCCCAGAAGCGACGACAAGATTGGGCCAGCCATTGCCCGGACCTTTGGCGATAGGACTATCAGGGTTTGAAGGCGCATCGCGAGGGTCAATCGGCCCCCATGGCGCCATCCACACCCAGGGCGCGCGGGGTGTGATCACCCGCTTGTCAAAATCAGGCGCTAAAGCCTCTGCCACCGCAAGGCACTGAACATCATCACCAATCTTCCCATCCGTCAGCACCCAGACGCGCCCTGCCCCATTCTTCATAAGTAGATCATCTTTATTATCACTCATCCACGCCTCTTATCGCGATAAACACTTCAATATCAATAAGTTGATAAGGTAACACGGCGGTAAATCTGACATAACAACCGCCGACAGAAGGGTTGCCTTAGTGGTTTAGTGCGCTGATTTGGAATCATCCCATAATTCACAGTAGATTTTATTGCAGTGCAATATTTTCCTTGTCAGCGCCCCGAATCTTTGCGCATCATCACTTTCGACCGCTGCAAACATTTGAGTGCGTTTAAATACGCCAAAAGCAGCTTAGAAGCCTTTGAGGAGATCACATTCCATGAGCGCAGACACTGTCCTGAAGCGGATTAAGAACGAAAAAATCAAATTTGTTGATTTCCGTTTTACCGATCCCAGAGGCAAATGGCATCACGTCACATTTGACCAAACGCTTGTGGACGAAGATATCTTCTCCGAAGGCACAATGTTCGACGGTTCTTCTATTGGCGGCTGGAAAGCCATCAATGAATCCGACATGGTTTTGATGCCAGACCCCAGCACAGCGGTTCTTGATCCGTTTTTCGCCCAGCCAACGCTGGCAATTTTCTGCGATGTTCTCGAACCGGCGACCGGCCAGCCTTACAGCCGTGATCCACGCACAACAGCCAAAGCGGCAGAAGCGTATCTCGCCTCATCAGGCATCGGTGATTCGGCCTTTTTCGGCCCAGAAGCAGAATTTTTCGTCTTTGACGATGTGCGCTGGTCAACCGAACAGAACAATATCGGCTTTGCCATCGACTCTGTTGAGGGCCCATATAATTCGTCAACGGATTATGAAGGCGGCAACCTCGCTCACCGGCCCGGCCCTAAGGGTGGTTACTTCCCGGTGCCGCCTGTCGACAGTGCTCAGGATATGCGATCTGAGATGCTGACCGTGATGACAGAAATGGGTATTGAGCCAGAAAAACATCACCATGAAGTTGCGCCGTCTCAGCATGAATTAGGAATGAAGTTCTCATCACTCACAGTGATGGCTGATCGGCTTCAGATCTATAAATATATTGTGCATCAGGTCGCGGCCGGATACGGCAAGACGGCAACATTCATGCCAAAGCCAATTTATGGCGACAATGGATCGGGCATGCATGTCCACCAATCGATCTGGAAAGACGGCCAGCCGCTCTTTGCTGGTGATCGTTATGCTGACCTTTCAGAGACATGCCTTCACTATATTGGCGGCATCATCAAACACGCCAAAGCGATCAACGCGTTCGCAAATGCCAGCACCAACAGCTATAAACGCCTTGTGCCGGGTTTTGAGGCGCCAGTACTGCTTGCGTACTCAGCGCGTAACCGTTCGGCTTCAGTTCGTATTCCATGGGTCGCCTCCCCAAAAGGCAAGCGCCTTGAAACACGTTTCCCCGATGCTGCCGGAAACCCATACCTCACCTTCGCCGCTCTCTTGATGGCGGGCCTTGATGGTATTGAGAACAAGATCCACCCCGGCGATCCGATGGACAAAGATCTTTACGATCTGCCGCCGGAAGAGTTGAAAGATATCCCGACAGTATGCGCCTCCTTGCGCGAGGCTTTGGGGGCGCTGGATCATGACCGCGAGTTCTTGAAAAAAGGCAACGTCTTTAATGATGATCAAATCGATGCGTATATCGATCTGAAGATGGAAGAGGTCACGCGGTTTGAAACAACGCCGCACCCAATGGAATTTGCAATGTACTATTCTTCTTGAGGAATCTCTCTTTTCCAAGAATGCAAAGCGGCTCGGAAAAATCCGGGCCGCTTTCTTATTTACGGGTTAGTAAAACCGCCCCTATAAGTTCTGGCGCGAGATCACCTAAAATATTGCCGTATAACGACAAACAGGGCTAAGGGCGTCGCATGCAAGTGGCTACCATTTTTGAAAACCGAACAGGTCAGCCTTTTGACCGCTACGCCGGCTTAGCCGTTGGCCTGCTCGTTCTTTTCGCGGTTTTGATCGTTCGCTATGCCTTGGTCCAAAATGTCTGGATCGATGAAGCGACCCAGCTTTCCGGCATTACGCTTTCCTTGTCGAAAATGCTTTCATGGCTATCAGGTCATGAACCCGGTATTTTTGTTGTCCCCGACGATCGGATGCCACCCGTCAGCTATTTACTGGACTGGGGGTGGGTCAGAATTTTTGGTGATGGTGAAACCGGGCTGCGGTTGCTTCATGCCGCCATTCTTTATGCCGGGGTCGTATTTTTAGCCGCAACTTTGTTGCGTCTTTATGGGACCAGAGCCGCTTTTGCCTTTGCTTTGTTGGTTGCTCTGTCTCCAAAAATCATAGGCTTTGCCCCGGAAATTCGCGCTTACCCAATATTTTTTGGTCTCGCATGTGTTGCAACAGCCTTTTTTCTACGAGTTAGCGTCAACAGTTGGCAAGGGAATGTCAGGCCTCTTTTTCTTTTAGCAATTGTCGCGACCCTTAGTACGTACACACACTTCTATGGACTTGTAATGAGTGCGGCGCTCTTTGGCGCCTTGAGCGTTCGATACATTCTCGACCGCAGCAAGCTCATAAAGGAGATTGCAGCCGGAC
>BQJH01000287.1 GCA_021604605.1 Hyphococcus sp. | reverse complement strand
TGCGAGCCTGTTCCAATCATCATTGGCCCAACCAAATTCATGGATACAAGCGCCGAGCGTCACCGCGCTGTCGACGCACCGACCGGTGATGATAATGTCGGCGCCCCTATTAAGAGCGTTGGCGATGGGAAAAGCGCCGAGATAGGCGTTGATGCTGGTAATATTATCGGTATCGGGAAAGCTTTCGCCAGAAAACATTTCTGTCGGTTCTGCGGCGGCAATCTTCGTTAAACTCTGACTGAGGTCATCGCCGGAAATGACAGCGACTTTTAAGTCCAGCCCTTGCTGGGCGATCACTTCTTTAGCGGCTTGTGCGCAGGCTTCCGGGTTTACGCCGCCGGCATTAGCAATCACTTTCACCTTCTGGCGGGCGATTTCTTTCAGGTTAGGTTTCAGAACGGCGGAAATAAAATCTGTTGCATATCCGGCTTCCGGGTTTTTCATCCGGGCGCGCGCCATGATCGACATGGTAATTTCAGCGAGATAATCGAAAACCAGATAGTCGAGGCCGCCTGCCTGTAAAAGCTGAGGCGTCGCCATGGCGCTTTCGCCCCAATAGCCGCTGGCGCCGCCGATTCTAATGGTTTTCTTTTTCATCAGCTTGCTTCCGAGGCAGGGAGTTGCGTTTTTGCCTAATGTAAAGTATGCCTCAGTAATAATGAGTTAAGCTCATTTTGTCAATTTGTTCGGGCGTTAAGAAAGTAGTAACCGAGATGACGGCGGCGAAAAAACAGGCAAAATCCAAGGCAGGGAACGGCGTAACAGCGCCGGGGGTAAGGACGGCCACGAGGCGCGCGCGCGTTGAATCAAAAGAAGACGCCATCGTTAAAGCTGCGTATCAGATGTTCATCGATGTTGGTTTCGCGAAAACGACCATGTCAGAAATTGCGAAAAAAGCCGGGGTCGCTGAAGGAACGCTTTATCTCTATTTCAGCAACAAGGACGCGCTGGCCCATACGGTTTTGGCGGACTTTTATGAGCGTCTAACGCTTGGGGCGAAAAAGGGCGTCGCAAAACTGGGCAATACCGAGGAGCGGCTTGTCTTTTTGGCGCGGCATCATTTGAAAAACATTATCAAGGAACGCCGCATTCTTGAACTGCTTTCCATGACGGATCGCGATTCAGAAATTTATCGAGGCAGCGAGCTTTATAAAATGAATCGCGCCTATGTCAGTGTTTTTGATGATGTAGTGCGTGAGGGTATGTGGCGCGGGGAGATTAAAAAAACGGATGAGCTATGGCTCTTGCGCGACACGTTTTTTGGCGCGTTGGAATATGGCATGCGAACGATTATGTTAAAACGCCGTGGAGCAGAACAGAGGGTTAATCAACTGGCGCAAACTCTGGCGGAGATGTTGATCCAAAATACAAAACCAGCAGGCGCGACTGAAAATCAAACATCCCTTCAAAACCTTGAGAAAACAGCCAGGCGCTTTGAAAAAGCAGCGACACGTCTTGAGCGCATAACAGGTCAGATGTAGAGGTTGCTCATGAGCGCTATTGATGAAAATGAATTAAAAGAATTTGCTGCAGATGCGGACGCGTGGTTCCGTGAGAACGTCAATCTTAATGTAGATTTCATGCTGCCGCTGACTTTCATGGAAGTGGGGACTGATGAGCAGTTTGAATATTTAAGAGACTGGCAGAGAAAAGTCTGGGAGGCGGGGTACCTCGGCGCGGCTTGGCCAAAAGAGTATGGCGGCGGCGGGCTGGACCAGAAGTTTCAAACCGCTGCGACCGAGGCGATGCGCCGTCATCAGGGACCGATTATGCTGAATGCAATCGGGCTAAACTGGACGGGGCCCTTGTTGCTGGATATGGGCAGCGAGGCGCAAAAGACAAAATATATCAAAGGCATTCTTTCTGCGGAGGATATCTGGTGTCAGGGATTTTCAGAACCGGATAACGGTTCCGATTTGGGCAATGCGCAGTTGCGCGCTGTCAAAGATGGCGATGATTATGTTTTGAACGGCTCCAAGATATGGACGACACAAGGTAATTTCGCAAAACACATGATCCTGCTGGCGCGCACTAACCCGGATGCGCCAAATAAATATGCGGGGCTGAGTTTCTTCCTATCGCCGATGCATGTGAACGGGATTGAAACAACACCGATCCGCAAACTCACTGGTGAGTACGGGTTTACCCAGACCTTTTTTACCGATGCGCGTATCCCCGCCGACAGCCTGATGGGTGAAGAAGGACAGGGCTGGCTCATTGCCATGCGTACGCTGGAATATGAACGCGGTGCGCGCGGCGGACAGGCCGGCGGCTATGCGATTACACCGCTAGATGCGTTTGCCATTCTTGAATTGGCCAAGAAAGCGCAACGTGACGGAGCGCCAGTGATGGATGATCCGGTGGTGCGGGATCAACTGGTTGAGTTGCTGGTTGAAGCGCAAGGGCTGAAACTTTGTCAGGAACGCGGCCGTGTCTCACCACTGACACAGGACCGTCCGATGGCGCTGGCCTTATCGGGAAAGTTGATGTGGACGGAGTTCGCCAGACGCATCAATGAATTTGCCATCAAACTGCTGGGCTCAAGGGGCGCTTATTATGTGGGCGATGACAACGCGGTTGATGATGGTTTATGGACGCGCGGATATCTCAATGCTTTTTCTGCAACCATTGGCGGCGGCACCTCGCAAATTCAACGCAACATTATTGGCGAGCATGTGCTTGGCCTTCCAAAGAAATAACTAGGTCGCATCAATGGAAAACCTTGGCCGCATCGGTTTCAGTGAAGAACAGGCAGATTTGCTCGACGTTGCAACGAAGTTCTGCCGTGAAAAATCATCATCAGAAAAAGCGCGCGCATTACTCACTGACGCTCATGGGTTTGATCAAGATGTCTGGGCCGAAATTGTTCAGATGGGGTGGCTTGGCATCGCAATCCCTGAAGAATATGGCGGGGCTGGATTAAGCCTTGCCGAAGTAACGCCCGTTATGGAGCAGTTGGGCCGGGCATTTCTGTCCAGCCCGTTTTTTGCGTCCACACTTGCTATGCAAGCTTTGCTTGTAGGAGCAACGGAAGAGCAAAAACAAAAAGTCCTTCCTCAGATTATCGAAGGAAAAATCGCAACCTGCGCCTTGGCGGAAGCGGAAGGCCATTGGGATTTATCAAAAATTTCTTGTGAGGTGGAGGTCAAGGGTGATCGCCTTCACTTGAAAGGCGCCAAGTTTTTTGTTGAGCATGCAGATGTTGCGGATATTTTTATTGCCTCCATTATGCATGACAATCAGCCCGCGCTGGTCCTGATAGAAAAAGCAGACATTCCTGAAAATGCATTGCGGCGCGAAACTGTGATCGATGAAACCAAACGATCTTTCCAGCTAGCGCTGGACGGTATTTCTGTTCCAAAAACAGCTCTGCTGGATAAAGGTAAATCTGCGGCGGCTCTGCACCACCTCCACCTTGCAGCGAATTTGTTGGCGGCTGCTGAAATGATCGGCGGTACGCAAGCCGTTATTGATTACACGATTGAGTATCTTCAAACCCGCAAGCAGTTCGGCAAATTAATCGGCGCTTATCAATCTTTAAAACACCCGACCGTTGATGCGTTCATTCAATACGAGCAGGCGCGATCTCATCTTTATAGCGCCGCCCATTGTTTCAATGAGCAGGGAACAGGCGAAATTGCGACACGCATGGCCAAAGCGCAGGCGGACGCCGCTTTTTCCTATGCATCCGACCGGTCGATCCAGTTTCATGGCGGCTTCGGGTTTACCTATGATTGTGACGCGCAGCTTTATCGACGCCGAGCGATTTGGCACGCCTCGCAGTTTGGCGACGCCGCCTATCATCGCAAAAAACTCGCAGAGTTATTGCTCTAGGTTTTCTTATTGTCGCGCTTGTTTT
>BQJH01000286.1 GCA_021604605.1 Hyphococcus sp. | reverse complement strand
CTTTTAAAGGCACAAGCCGACGTTCGGCGCGTGATATCGCTGAAGAGATTGAAAATATTGGCGGCTATTTAAACGCCGCCACCTCGCATCAACGAACGGGCTATTATGCTCGTGTTTTAAAAGATGACATTGAAACGGGTCTCGATGTTCTTGCCGATATTTTGCAGGACCCATTATTTGACGAGGCGGAGCTTGCCAAAGAAAAAGAAGTGGTTGTGCAGGAGATAGGAGAGGCGGCTGATACGCCTGATGATGTCGTCTTTGAAATGTTACAGGAAGCGACTTGGGATGGGCATACGCTCGCGCGGCCCATTCTCGGAACGCCGGATACAGTGCGCGCACAAACCCCTGGCTCTCTGCGTGGGTTTATGGGGCGACATTATTGCGCTGACACAATGGTCATTGCCGTTGCAGGCCGTGTTGAGGTTGACACATTTTTGCCGATGGCAGAAAAGTATTTCAGCGACATTCCAATAGCGCAATCAAAAGAGTCGCGTTCTGCGCCTGGTTTTGTTGGCGGCAGTCGCCATGATGACCGTGACATTGAACAAACTCATATGGCGCTTGCCTTACCAGGTGTATCCTCACGCCATGAAGATTTCTTTGCGACCCGCATTTTTGCCGATGCGCTTGGCGGCGGGATGTCTTCGCGACTGTTTCAAACTATTCGCGAAGAGCGCGGCCTAGCTTATTCTGTGTACGCCTTTGCCGACAGCTACGACGATTGCGGCCTGGTTGGGGCCTATGTTGGCGCTGACGCCACTCAAGTCACCGCAGCGGCGAAACTTATCCGGGAAGCGATTGAAGACATGAGCACTACCGTAACTCAAGGCGAAATTGACCGCGTCCGGGCGATGTTGCGGGCCTCTTTAATGATGAGCCTGGAAAGTCCTGCCGCCAGAATTGAAAGCGCACCTGGCCAGCTTTTCACCTTCGGGAAAATATTGACGCCAGATTATGTGACAGAGCAGCTTGATGCTGTAACCCTTGACGATATTCGCCGTTGCGCCGCCAGAGCGCTCGGAGGGCCTCATTCCGTTGCGATTGTCGGCGCGGGCGATGCTGCAAAAATCGCCGCCATTTTCGCTTGAACGTAATGACCTTGCCGTTTATCGGCGCTGACATTACTATAAAATCTTCGTTTTTGATTGGGATATTTCAATGAATTTACGCTCTTCTGCTTCATGCTTTGCAATTCTTGCGCTGGCGTTATCTGCCTGTTCTAATCAGGAAAGCGCAGAACAACCTTTGACAACGCCGGATGATGAGAGCGCCGTTAGCGAAGAAGAGATGAGTGATGCGGCGATCGAAGCCGCTGAAGAAGAAAATGAGGCTGTTTTCAGAGCGCCGTCAGAACGCCCCGTCGATCCTTTCACCTATTCAAATTACAATGATATCCGCGTTACTCATGCGGCGTTTGATCTTGATATTTTGTTTGATGAAAAAGTGCTCGATGGGTCGGTAACGCTGGACCTCGATTACCTCAATGTAAATGCAGACAAACTTATTCTTGATGCCAATGATTTAAGCATTGCGTCCATCGAAGCGCGCACAAATGGTGACTGGACGGAAGCCGTCTACACAATGGGCGCTGATGATCCGGTCAAAGGGTCAGCGCTTGAAATTGCGCTTCCCGACAAGGCTGATCAGGTGCGCATTGTTTACCGAACAAGCAATGAGGCTGAAGGGCTGCAATGGCTGTCGCCAGAGCAAACGGCGGGCAAAGAACACCCGTTCTTATTCAGCCAGTTCCAACCGCTTTATGCGCGCACCATGGGACCATTGCAGGACACCCCTGCCGTGCGCATGACGTATAGTGCGAAAATCTCAACACCGCCGGAACTCATTGCGGTGATGAGCGCCGCTCAAGACCCTGATGGCGAGCGTGATGGAGAATACAGCTTTGACATGCCGCAACCGATACCGGCTTATCTGTTGGCGATTGCCGTTGGTGATTTCGGCTTTAAAGCGATCAACGACCACATCGGTGTTTATGCCGAAGATTATATCCTTGATGCCTCAGCTGCAGAATTTGCCGATACGCCGCAAATGGAAGAAGCGATTGATGAGTTATACGGTCCTTATCGTTGGGGCCGGTATGACATGATTGTTTTGCCGCCAAGCTTTCCATTCGGCGGTATGGAAAACCCAAGACTGTCATTCCTGACGCCAACGCTGATCGCCGGTGATAAAAGCCTGACCAATGTTGTCGCCCACGAGTTGGCGCATTCCTGGTCCGGTAATTTGATTACCAACGCAACGTGGCGTGACGCTTGGCTCAATGAGGGGTTTACATCTTACGTTGAAAACCGGGTTATGGAGGCGCTCTACGGTAAAGACAGGGCGGTCATGGAGCGTGCTCTCGACCTTGAAAATCTACGGCGCACCATTTCTGAAGCAGACCGCCCGGAATTAACCGCACTGAAAATGCCGGAAGATCTAGGCCATCCGGACGATGCATTCAGCCAGGTTTCTTATGCTGGCGGTATGTTCTTCTTGAAGTTCCTTGAAGAGCGTTTTGGCCGCGATACTTTTGACGTTTTTTTACGAAACTATTTTGATCACTTCGCTTTTCAAAGTATTACGACGGAAGACTTCCTTGCCTATTTTGAGGATAATCTTTGGGCGCAGAACAAGAATGCTGTCACCAAAGAAGAGCTGGACGCATGGATATATGAACCCGGTCTGCCATCAACGGCTGAGTCGCCAACCTCTGACGCTTTTGACCGTGTAGCGCTGCAACAAGCCGCGTGGATAACCGGTGACCTTGCTGCAACTGAAGTGGAAACAGCGAACTGGTCGACCCATGAATGGTTGCATTTTATCAATACGTTGCCGGACGGTCTGACAAGTGAACAATTTCTGGCCCTTGACGATGCATTTGATTTGAGCCGTATCCAGAACGCAGAAATTGCGTCGGCGTGGTATCTAAAAGCCATTGAAGGCGGATATGAGCGCGCCTTTGGGCCGCTCGATGAGTTTTTGGTGCGCGTTGGCAGGGGTAAATTTATTTATCGGCTGTACGCCACCTTGATTGAAAACGATAAGCGCGATTGGGCGGCGGAAGTTTATGCCCGCGCACGCCCTGGTTATCATCCGATTGCACAGCGCCGTATCGATGCGATCTTCGCTGAATAGGGCGCGTTAAAGCGGGCAAACCATCACATGCCCGTCAAAGACAGCGCCGACAATTAACTGGTCATCCCAGACAGCGCCCACGGATGATCCATTAATCTCACCATTGATCGACACGAATCTGGTGGCGTGTTCGCCCGTCGCCGGGTCGATGCGCACAACATGTGACGGTGAGATGATGCTTTCGTCTTTTGCATGATCCAGAAAGTCAAAGACGCGCGGGTGCCCGGCGATCCATAAGGCGCCGTCTTTGGCAACCTCGATATTGTCCGGACCTGTACCCGTATTAAGAACGCCCTTTTTATTAAGAGCGCCTGTTGCCGGGTCGCGATCTAAAACCGAAACGCGCCGTTTTAAAAACTCGGCGACATATAGCGTTTTGCCATCAGCCGATTGATTGATCCCATTGGCATAGGTCAAATTTTTGGCCGTGACAGCGCCCTTCTTGCCATCATAATAAACGACATCTGAAAAAGGGAGCGCCATATAGGCTTCCAATACTGAAAGCGGTCCTGTTTCAAATCCCCGATCATTAGTGGCGTAAAATTGCCGGGGACCAACGCCAACAACATCATTTGGCGAATGCATGGCGTCAAAAGACACACTCTCAAGGTGGGTAAGCGCGGCGTCCTCACCAACCTCAAAAATCTCGATAATTTCCTCGCCCGTAGAAGGGTGATTGACAACAAACAATCGTTGTTCACCGTCGGGACCAGTCCATAAATTAATG
>BQJH01000285.1 GCA_021604605.1 Hyphococcus sp. | reverse complement strand
TCGTGGATCTTCGGCGTAATCATCCAGGCCTGCTTAGACAGCCCGCCGCCTGCTGCGCTTCCTTGTGCTTTGCCCCATTGATTGGCCTCCTGATAGTCTGAAAACTGAAGCATGGGCCGGCGTGGGGTCGAAAATACGCTTGAATGGCGCAAAGGCTTCAGCCGATCACGAGCCATCTGCTCGCAGGCGCGGCGTCCCGTATCGGCAAGGCCAATAGGCATGTCGACCATGATGGCGGCGGCGCTCGCGCCGATGCCGTTAACGATGTCCAAAAATGAGTCTGCGACTTCGGCGTTCAGCGTCATCCCTTTTAAATCAAGGCGTACAGCGACCCATCCCGCTTTGCAGCCATCAACGCCGACGACGAATTCTCGCTTCATATTTCCCGCTCTGGTTGCTGGCATAAGGGTTGCTCAAAAGGGGAGGCAGGCCGTGGTGACGTCCTGCATCAAGTTTATGGCATAGATGGCTTCTTGCCAGACAGGCGCTGGAGCGGCATCTTAAAACCAAGAGGATAGGCGGGGCGAATGAGTGTAACTGAGTTAAAGAGCGCAAAATCCGGAGCATCGACGTTTGTTCACTCTGAATTGTTTGAACGAACCTTTCGCGAAGGAATGGAGCTTGTCGAGCTAACCGCCAATTACCTCGATGGTGAGGGGCGTGAACGGTCAAAAGAGCTCGGCCGGGATTCGGCGCTCGCTTATGCCAGTATTTCGATGCGCCTGACGACCCAACTGATGCAGATCGCATCATGGCTTTTGGTGCTGCGCGCGGTACGCGAAGGCGAAATGGCGATTACGGAAGCTGCTGAAAGCAAATATCGCCTTGGTGAGTGCGAAGAAGTTAAAACGGATCTGCGCGCAGATGGAATGCCGGAAAGTCTGATCGGTCTGGTTGAAGAAACCCGTCAGCTTTATATGCGGATTGCACGCCTTGATGAGAGCTTGTTCAAATTTGGTGAGCGCAAAGAATCGCAGACAGACGCGGCTGGACAGCAGCGCGCTCTGTTTGATGCATTCGGCCAAGCTGGATAACTGACAGAAAAAGCTTTGGATTAGCTCTTAAGCCCGAACGAACCAAATTTCTGATTAAACTTGGATACCCGCCCCTTGTCTGACAAGCGGGCAGGGCCGCCTGTCCATGCAGGGTGGCTCAATGGGTCAATGTCAAGGTTCAGCGTTGCGCCAGGCTCACCATAAGTAGAGCGAGTTTCGAAAGTTGAGCCGTCAGTCATCACGACGTTAATCATGTGATAATCGGGATGGGTGTCTTTTTTCATCTCAGGCGGCCTTTTTGTCCGGCAAGTTAAACGCTGTTCAAGAGCGGGGCGTATACGCGGGATGGTCAGTTTGCGCAACCCTGAAAACTTGAAAAAATAGCCTCTTGCCGGCTTGTTTACTGGCCTCACCAGCCTTGGGGTGATATAAGCCCTTAGCCTTGCCGACATTTACGCTTTTCTTTCGTTTTCACTTTGACCTTCCAGTTCTGTCGTTAGTAGATTTCGTATGCGTTTTGCTGTTCTTCTCCTTGTTTTCGTAGGTATTTTGGGAGCGGGGATATTTGGCGCGCTGCGTTCGTTCAACCATTTTTCAGAAATTCCCCGGTCATTTGCCGGGCAGTGCACGCCCGTAACAGGCATCGCCGGACCAGAAGACATTCTAATCACCCCCGGCGCGAAGCGCGTTTTCATCTCTTCGAGAGACAGGCGACAGCCGGATCAGCGCGGTTCAATTCATATTTTTGACCTCGCTGACCCGCTTGCGGGGGGCGGTTGGCAGGATATGACGTCCGGGATGCCAGAAGAGTTCAACCCGCTTGGCATTGATTATTTTGAAGATGGCGACGTGCGGCGCTTGTTTGTCGTCAATGAAGTCAACGCCGCTATAGAGGTTTTTGAAGTGGCGGAAGATGGGGCGTTGATCCATCTGGAAACGTTTGCAGAGCGCCGTCTGACCAGTCCTAATAATGTCGTCGCTGTAGGGCCGCGCTCATTTTATGTCACAAACGATGTAAAACAGGGTCGTGATACGCAAATTGGCAAGCTCCACTTTCTAACCCGTCAGGCTTCCGGGCAAGTGCTTTATTATAATGGCGTCGCCTGGCAGATGGCGGCTGAAGGGTTGAAATTCGCAAACGGGATCGTACTCAGCCAGGATCAAAAGCGCCTTTACGTGGCGGAAACAGCTGGACGCGCCATTCGGGTGTATGATCGCGATCTTGAGACGGGGGCGTTGTTTATGTCCTCAGGTTCTGGTCGGATCACATTGCCCACGGCGCCGGATAATCTCTCTATTGACGAGAGCGGCGCTCTTTGGGCGGCGACGTTGCCAAAGCCCCTAGCGGTGCCATTGCATGGCGCGAACCCAGATGTCATTGCCCCTTCCCAGATCATTCGTGTCACGCCCGGGGGTGATCCACAGATTATCTATTCCGATGATGGAAAAGAGCTTTCGGCCTCGACGACCGCTGCGCGATTTGGCCAAACTCTCCTCATCGGCGCCCTCTATGATGAAAAATTCTTGATTTGCGATTTGCCCGCCGGGTCAATTTAGGCGACATCACTGCTCATGAAATATTTGTCGACCCGTGGGCAATCACCAATTGCCGAATTTGAAGACGTATTGCTCGCCGGGCTTGCTCCCGATGGCGGGCTCTATGTGCCGCAAGAATGGCCACTACTATCAGCTGATGAGATCGCGTCATGTTCGTCCGGAAAATACGCTGATACAGCCGCTTCAATATTGAGTCAGTTCACAGGTGGTGTTTTTAGTGAAGAGCGGCTTCATGAAATCGCCAGCGATGTTTACGGCGCGTTTGATCACCCGGAAACGGCGCCTTTAACGCAAGTCAGTGATGAAGACTGGATTCTTGAACTCTATCATGGACCGACATTGGCGTTTAAGGATTTTGCCATGCAAATCCTTGGGCGGCTGTTTGATGATGTTTTAAATAAACATAATAAGCGATTGACGATTGTTGCGGCGACTTCTGGCGACACCGGCGCCGCGGCCATTGACGCACTAAAGACCTGTGAGTTTGTCGACGTGGTTGTTCTGCATCCGGAAGGGCGCGTCACGGATGTGCAGCGCCGGATGATGACAACTATCGACGCGCCGAATGTTCATAATATTGCGGTGAAAGGCGCGTTCGATGATTGTCAGGCGATTGTCAAAGAAATGTTCGCCGATCAGGCCTTTGTTGATGCAGTCAGCCTCAGCGGCGTAAACTCAATCAACTGGGGGCGACTGGCGGCGCAGATTGTTTATTATTTTACAGCAGCCAACACGCTAATGAAGGCGCGCGAGCCGATAAATTTCGTCGTGCCGACGGGTAATTTCGGCGATGTCTTCGCCGGTTATGTAGCCAAGAAAATGGGCCTTGGGATCGATAAGCTCGTGGTTGCGACCAATATGAATGACATTTTGCACCGCGCGATCACGACAGGCGATTACGCCCCCGCCGAGGTTTTACCGACCTATTCTCCTTCTATGGACATTCAGGTCGCCAGCAATTTTGAACGGCTTATTTTTGACGCCTGCGACCGTGATAGTGATGCGGTGAGGGGGCTTATGACTGAGTTTATGACCAATGGTAAAATGCATTTGCCTGACAACATGCGTTCACGGATCAGCGATGATTTTATTTCATTCGCAACGAGCGAAGATGTTACCCTTGAAGAGATCAAACGCCATTATGTTGAAACGGGTTCTTTGATCGACCCACACACAGCTGTCGCACGTGTTGCTGCTCGCCAGTTAAGGACGGATGGGAAGCTGGCAGGAAAAACCGTAACTCTTTCAACGGCGCACCCGGCAAAATTCCCTGATGCGGTTAAAAAAGCGACGGGGCAAACGCCCGCCCTACCGACGGCTCATGAGGGTCTGTTT
>BQJH01000284.1 GCA_021604605.1 Hyphococcus sp. | reverse complement strand
CGATGATTTGGTCATTAAAGTCCCGGTCGGCACGCAAGTTTTTGAAGAAGATGAAGAGACCCTGATTGCCGACCTTGATGAACCGGGAGAGAGGGTTCTCCTCGCCAAAGGCGGCAATGGCGGGTTTGGCAATGCGCGCTTTAAATCCTCGACCAATCAGGCGCCGCGGCGAGCAAACCCCGGACAACCCGCAGAAAAACGCACCGTCTGGCTACGCCTGAAACTGATTGCCGATATTGGCCTTGTCGGCCTGCCCAATGCAGGGAAATCCACATTCCTCGCCGCTGTATCCGCCGCAAAGCCAAAGATCGCAGATTATCCTTTTACGACACTGCACCCTAATCTTGGGGTTGTTAGAGTTGGCGAGGGGCAAAGCTTTGTCCTTGCCGATATTCCCGGGCTTATTGAGGGCGCGCATGAAGGCGCCGGTATTGGCGACCGGTTCCTGGGCCATGTCGAACGATGTGCCGCGCTGTTACATTTGGTTGACGGGACAGAAGAGGATGTTGCCGGCGCCTACACAACCGTTCGCCGGGAGTTGACCGCTTACGCAAAAGACCTAAGCGAAAAAGAAGAAGTTCTGGCGTTGAACAAGGTTGATGCGTTGAGCGACGACGAAATCGCTGAAAAATCCAGCGCACTGGAAAAAGTTGCCGGAAAAAAAGTGCATGTTATTTCTGGCGCCGCCAAAATGGGGGTGCAGCCTCTGCTGGGCGTACTTTTAAAGCTCGCCACACAAAACCGAGAGGAAGCAGCGGCCGTAAATCAACCTGAAGATGATCACTGGGCGCCGTAACCCGGATCTTTAATTTTCTTTTTTCTGCCCGACTGAGGCCTCGCAAAACATTGGACAAACTGTTTTGGTAAAACCGGAACCACATAACCAACGCACAATTGGCTTGCTTGGCGGCTCCTTTAACCCCGCCCATGCCGGGCATCGCGAAATATCTCTGGCTGCATTGGAACGGGTCGGGCTAGACGCCGTCTGGTGGCTTGTAACACCTGGCAACCCTTTAAAGGATGCGAATGAATATGCACCCTATGAAGAACGTCTGAAAAAAGCACGCCGGGTTTCCGACCATCCCGATATTGTCATCAGCGACTTTGAAAGACGGCAAAATCTTCAGTACACAGCGGACACAATCGCACGCTTGAAGCTTTTAAACTCTGATACTTGCTTTATCTGGTTGATGGGCGCTGACAGCCTTGAAAATTTTCATCGCTGGAAAGACTGGAGACGGATCGCAGAGATGGCGCCAATAGCGGTTTTCAACCGCCCCGGGCACGGCGACGCGGCTTTATCAAGCGAAGCCGCCACAGCGCTTGCGGCCTTCCGCATTGACACGACTAACGCCAGCCTGCTTTTAGAAGATGAACCACCCGTGTGGGTATATTTTTCCGACACGAACAACCCACTATCCTCAACATCAATTAGAAACGCCCGGCAAAAGCCTTCGCCCTCCAATGGAGATGCCTGATCTCGTGACCGATTTAACTGCACCTTACGGACCGCTTGCTTATTTTCTCGATCTCCACCCTGACCTTGGCGATTTTAGAGCCGATGTCATTACGGGCCTGTCAGCAAAGCAAAAAACACTTTCTCCAAAATATTTTTACAATGAACACGGCTCCAAGCTGTTCCAGAAAATTACGACGTTGAAACAATATTACCCAACGCTAACCGAAAAAGAATTGTTCTTGGCCAATGCTGACAGCATCATTGAAGCGATCGGTCCGGGTGCTGCAATTTTTGAATATGGTTCTGGCGCCAGTGAAAAAATCGAGTGGTTGCTAAATGGATTAAACAATCCTGTCGCCTATGTGGCGATGGATATTTCCAAAGATCACCTCATTGAAAGCGCGTCCGCGATAGCGAACAACTCAACTTTGCCGGTTGCCGCAGTGTGCGCTGATTTTCATGCGCCCGTTACACTGCCGGAAAACATTCTTCCAACGGAAAAACATTGGCTAGGCTTCTTTCCTGGCTCAACGATTGGCAACATGGCGCCGGAAGCTGCCGCCACTTTCTTAAAACGATCGAGTGAGACACTTGGTGCTGGCGCGAAGTTTCTTCTCGGCGTCGACCTTGAAAAAGATCCGGATGTTTTGAATGCAGCGTATAATGACCGCGAAGGTGTTACAGCGGCCTTTAACCTCAATCTATTAGAGCGCATGAAAAACGAGCTTGGGGCCGATCTAAATATCGATGATTTTGAGCACCATGCTTTTTACTGCGAAAAAGGGCGACGCATTGAAATGCATTTGCGCGCCAAACGCGCCACAGAAATTATGGTTAATGAGCAAACATTTTCTTTCGAGGAAGGGGAAACTCTACATACGGAAAATTCCCATAAATATTCCGTCCCGCGTTTGGAGAAGCTTTTTGCACAAACCCCCTGGCGTCTCGAGAAGATGTGGACTGACCCAAAGGGCTGGTTCGCAGCGTGCCTTTTGAGCAACACATAATTTTTGCGCACCGCTTGGAGCGCCGCCTAAACAAGCCTATATTTAACAAGTGGGAACCTTCCCGCGTCAGTAATGGAGGATAGAGCTGAACTCACAGCACGGCGCCGCGGCCGCCGCCGATAAGGCCGCTTTAAAGATTGTCGCACGCAGTGATAGTGCAAATAGCGACAGCAACGACCACAATCCTGAAACAATCAGGAATGCTCTTCACGGATTATCTCCTGAAGAGGCCAGTCGTAAAATTCTTTCCATCATTCAAACAGAGCTCGACGATAACAAAGCTGAAGACATCGTCACCATCAATCTGTCTGGCAAGACAGATATCGCCGATTACATGGTGGTCGCTTCCGGGCGGTCGCAACGTCATGTCGGCGCTATGGCTGATAAGGTCTTACGGCAGTTAAAAGACGCAGGCGTCGCCAATGCCAAGGTTGAAGGGGCGCCCGCATGCGACTGGGTTCTCATCGACGCAGGTGATGTCATCGTTCATATCTTCCGGCCGGAAGTCCGCGAGTTTTACAATCTTGAGCGCGTCTGGTCTGAGGCGGCCCACGCCCCGGTTAAGACAGACGCTTAACTGTAACGCTCATTTATGCGCCTGATGATCGCCGCCATCGGCAAGACCCGCAGCGGCCCTTTATCGGACCTCTCAGCAGATTATCTTGCGCGCGCCCAAAGAGACGGTCGCAATCTGGGATTTACAGGCCCAGATCTCATGGAATTTGAGGCCCCGCGCGGTCTTTCCGGCGCCAAACGCCAGACCAGTGAAAGCGCCCTCCTGATGGGAGCCGCCCCACCAAGTGCAAATTTGATCCGTCTGGATGAGCGCGGCAAAGCATACACAAGCGAAGATTTTGCGGCCTTGCTGGGCAAATGGCGCGATGAAGGCGTTAACACCGCAGCTTTTTTCATCGGCGGCGCTGACGGATACGATAAGGTTTTGCGTGAGAAAGCACCGTTCTCAATTTCATTTGGCGCCGCGACTTGGCCACATATGCTTGTCAGGGTAATGTTGGCGGAGCAAATATATCGCGCAATGACAATCCTTTCAGGCCACCCATATCATCGTTCATGACCGCTAGGTTCATCCTTTTCGCCCTTTTGTTTCTGACGCCGATATCTGGCGCCAGCGCGCAAACCAATCCTGATGAATTGCCCGGCGTGGAACGCCGCCTCAAAGATCGTGCGGAAGAAGAAAAGCAATTACGCCGGGAAGCAGAAGCGCGCGAAAAGGAAGTCACCGCTTTACGCCACCGCCTGATTGAAACGGCAAACTCTCTTCAGGAAGCGGAGAAAAAAATCACTGGTTTTGAGGCTTCAATTGAAGCGCTTGAAACAGAAAAAGCAGAGGCTGAAAAAGCCCTGCGTGCTGAAAGCAATAATCTCAGCGACGTTCTGGCCGGACTTCAGTCACTCGAACTATCA
>BQJH01000283.1 GCA_021604605.1 Hyphococcus sp. | reverse complement strand
GCCTCGTGTGCCCGGTTTCAACAAAGGAAATTGCCTGCAGCAATCCCTTAGGGATTGAATGTTCTTTTTCAGCAGTGATTGCAGCATCAGTACACAGTGAATTGGCGTTCACTGCGTGTGCTGGCGACACAAAAAAGAGGCTTATACAGCCCATTAAAATAGAAACTGTGCGCATCAATTTTACCCTGAAATAAAGCGAGTAATGCTGTTGCTGAATAAAGACAGCATCAAGCTGGATGAAAAGCTGATGCAAAGAGTGAAGGCAATCAGCATTGCAATCAGCTTTGGCACGAATGTCAGCGTTAATTCCTGAATTGATGTCAGCGCCTGGAAAAGGCCAATGACGACACCAACAACCAGAGCTGTTAACAGGAGAGGGGAGGCGATCCAGACCCCGGCCCACAAGTACTCCCGCAATATATCAATAATTTCTACGTCTGACATTCTGTCATCACTTTTCAGTTAAATAGGCATACGAAGTAGTTCTTGATAGGCTTCAACAACTCTGTTGCGCAAAGTAACGGCTGTCTCTACGGCGAGTTCCGCTGACGCCATCGCTTCAACCACGGAATGGGGATCAGCATTGCCCGTCATAAAGGCGGCTGCTGCGCTTTCGCTTTGGGCAACAGCGCCAACCAGATCTTTCGCCATCGCCGCCGGCTTGAAGTCGGCCTTTTCCTGCGGGAGGCCCGCATTATCCGGCTTGCCGGCGCTGAGTGTTTTTTGCGCTGAATTATAGGTTTTCAGAGCGTTGAATGCGTTGATATCCATCGTTCTATCCTACCGTTTAAGAATGCCGAGCAGGCTTGAATACATCTGCCGGGCTTGTTGGAACATTGCGAGATTGGCTTCATATGATCGACTGGCTTCGCGACCATCCGCCATTTCCATCATCATGTTGACGTTTGACATTTCCACTTCCCCGTTTTCGTCCGCCATGGGGTGCGCAGGATCATGCATTTTCTGCAAAGGGGACTGATCGAGCGTGAGGCGATCGACTTTAACTTTATTGATAGCGTTTTTAGTGTCGAAAACATTGTCGAAAGAGACGAGCTTACGGCGATATCCGGGTGTGTCATTGTTGGCGACATTTTCCGAAATGACGCGCATCCTGAAGCCTTGCGCGCGCATGCCGCTTGAGGCGGCGTCCATAGATTTTGAAAATGGGTTCATTTATCCCTCCCTACGCGCCGCGGCCAAGGCTGGTGCGCAAGATATCTATCGTTTTCTTGTAGATGGTGGTGGCGGCTTCAAAGCTTTGTTGCGCTTCGATACTGCGCATCATTTGATCTTCAATTGAAACCGTATTGCCATTTGGCGATTCTATACCGCGGCCACTAATCGTCTCTTCTCGCCAAGAAGCGTTTGATTGCCCCGCACTTAAGGGCTTTCCGAAATTATCCTGCCGTTTGGAAAGACGCGAATACGCTTCACCGAAAGGTTCAAGGTCTTTCGCCTTAAAGTTATTGGTATCTGCATTAGCGATATTTTGCGCAATCAACTGATGACGATCAGCCGCGTGGCGCGCCATCGCAGATGAGATTTTTAAAATGTTTATATCATCAAGCATTCTGCCGACGTCCTGTTAAGGATTACAGTTTATGAAGATGATGATGAAAGTTGAAAATAAACTTAATGAGTCTGTTAACGACATGAACATAAACCTTACTGAAATCATAAAGGGCGCAGTCGATGATATTGAGCCGCAAAATGTTTGGGGCCGTGTGTCAGGCATCAACAGCGGCGTCATTCATGTCAGTGGGTTGCAAGACCATGCCCGCATAGGCGACAGGCTCACGATAAAAGGAGACATCGCCTCATCCGGGGAGGTGATCGCCATTAAGTCCGGTGACATCATGGCGATGCCTGACGCCTCGACGGTGGGAATGTCACCTGGCGATCAGGTGTGCCTGGCTCGAGAGAAAAATGTCAGACCGTCCGCAGCCTGGATTGGCGGGGTTTTAAATTCCGATGGAAATTATTTTGATGGAACGCCGACGCCAAAAGGGGAACGGGCAATGTCCTTACTGGCGACTACAGAGGCGCCAACGGACCGGCGTAGTCTGGGTGAGCGGTTAAAAACCGGGCTCGCGCCGTTTGATACGTTTTTGCCGATCTGCAAAGGGCAACGCATTGGCCTTTTCGCAGGGTCAGGGGTCGGAAAGTCGAGCCTGCTCGGTGATCTCGCCAAGGGCGTAAAGGCTGACGTCGTTATTGTCGCCCTGATTGGCGAGCGCAGTCGTGAAGTCAGAGACTTTGTCGACGAAACCCTGGGTGAAGAGGGCAGGAAGCGTACAATCGTTTTTGCTTCTACTTGTGATGAGCCGGCGCCGTCAAAGAGACGTTGCGCTTTACTGGCGATTACAGCGGCGGAATATTTCCGCGATCAAGGCTTACATGTACTTTTATTGTTTGATTCACTGACGCGCTATGCAGACGCCCATCGTGAGATTGCGTTGACGGCTGGTGAAACACCGTCTTTGCGCGCCTATCCGCCCTCGACATTCCGCGCCATCGCCTCTCTTGCCGAACGCACCGGTCCCGGTGTGGAGGGTGCAGGAGATATAACAGCCATATTCAGTATTCTCGTGGCGGGTTCTGATATGGATGAGCCTGTGGCGGATATGGTCCGCTCTATTCTTGACGGGCACGTTGTTCTCGATAGAGAAATTGCAGAACGGGGGCGGTTTCCCGCCGTAAACATTCGACGCAGCGTCTCTCGTAGTTTGCCCAAAGCGGCAAATAAGGATGAGAATGCTTTACTGGCAGATGGCCGAAAACTAATCGCGACATATGATGAAGCGACAGCCATGATCCAGACGGGATTATATGCAGCCGGTTCAGATCCTGCGATTGATCGCGCCATTTCAGTCTGGCCCAAACTTGAAGAGTTCGTCACAGAAAAATCGGATAGTTGTGAAGAAAGCTATGAAAATCTTCAGGCGATATTGAGTGATCAGCGCCTGAGCTGAGGCTTGGGCTACGAAGTCAGTAAATTAAAAAGTGACTCGCCGCCAATTGGGCCGCTTTGCAAAAGTGTTAGAGCAGCAAAGCCAGGCGTTTGCGCAGATGGCCCATTTTCAACCTGCCGCATCAGGAAAAAGCGCCGCAAAACTTCGTCGACCATTTCCGGGTCATCAAAAATTGCTGGGTTAGAGTCACCCAAAAGCTGTTGGGCTTTGTCTGCAAAGATTTCTGCCTGCCGGTCAATATCAAGGCTGCCAACATCTCTCGGAATGTTTAAAGCGACTGATAAGACTTCACGTAGTGGTCTTTGTCCCATAATTTGGAACCAGGCTGTAGTTTCAGCGGTTTCCGGGTCAGCGATTTCCGGGATTTCCCGACGGAAATTCATGCCAAGACGCATATCGTCATCGACTTCACCAACAGCGCGTTCAAATTCCAGAGATTTATAGCGCGCAACAATGTCTTCGCGAAAATCTTGTAATAATATATTCGACCCGTTTGTGATGTTGCCATAATCAAAGGCTTCAGCGAATTTTTTGTATCTTGGGTCAGATACTCTATTCGCCAGCGAACGGCCGTCCTCAGTGCCGCCTTCAAGAATTCTTTGCACAAAAGCCTTTTTGCCAATTTCGTCGCCTAGGCCAAAAGCGCCGAGTGCAACGGTCAACAGGCGGCGATCTGAAACTAAATCTTCCGCAGTTGTTGCTTTAGATATGTTTTCGCGAAAATACTCAATATTTTGAGCTAGTGTTGGCGACTTCTCAAATGTTTCGCGTTGACGCGCTTCAGTCCTGCCTAAAATAAGCCAGCCGGGATAGCCGCCCGTACCTATTGCAGGTTGAAAGAACATTATTCTGGCTGCGTTGTGACGGCGCCAATTTCTTTTGCTTGTGCTAACATCAGTAGCTTTTCTTCAAGCGGTAGAAGCGGCTTCAGG
>BQJH01000282.1 GCA_021604605.1 Hyphococcus sp. | reverse complement strand
GCGTTTTTCAATACGGCCGGTACAGATCGATTGTACTCGGGCGTGACGAAGAGAACGGCGTCGGACGCCGAGAGTTCTTCGCGAAACCGCAGCCATTCAGCAGGCGTTTCCCCCGCTTCTACATCCTCGTTGAAAAACGGCAGGACTCCGATTTCCAGGAACCGGAATTTGAGGTTGGAAGGCGCAAGCCGAACCAGCGCATTGGCTGCTTTGCGGTTTACGGAATCCTTGCGCAGGCTGCCAACAAGTACAGCGACTTCATAAGGATTGTTCATGATATGCTCCTATGCGTGATGCGATTAAATTTTATTGGTCTCTTGTTTAGCGGGGTGTCCGGCGCAAGGCGTCAAGACTCCAAGCGCCCGGTCCTGAAAACACCAGAAGCAAGAACACGAAGCAGAACAGGATTGCGGCGTCGCCGCCATTCAGCACCGGATAGAAATTCGCCGGCGCATGAAACATCCAGTAAGCAACGGCCATCTGTCCTGAAAGCACGAAGGCGACCGGACGAGTAAAGAGACCGGCAACAAGTAAGACGCCGCCGATCAGCTCAATCCAAGCGCCGATCCAAAACAGCGACCAGATTTCCGGCAAACCGCCGTCCGGCGGTGCTGGAAAACCGAAAAGTTTCTGGGTTCCGTGCGCCATGAAGAGAAGCGCGGCGGCGACCCGCAGGGCGCCAAGGGCGTGCGGCGTATATTTTTCAAGCGACTGCATAATATCCTCCTTGATTGGTCCGCCTGAACATAGTCGGCGCCATCAATTCGGATAATACGCTATTTCACGATTTTATTGTCCGCGAAATGTGGATAATTATGTTGCCCAATACGGCGACCTGCTGAAGTGATTGACGAGATGGTCAATGAAAGCTCGGGTTTTCGCCGGTTGGAACGGGCCCGGCGGATAAAGCGCGTAGACGCCAAGATCATTAGCTCGCCAACTGGGCAGCATCTCGACAAGCCTTCCGTCGTCCAGGGCCGAGCCGACAATAAATGCCGGCTGCAATGTTATACCGGCGCCTGCGGCGGCCGCTTCAACAAGAGCGTCACCATTGTTACAGCGCAGGCGGCTCTCGATCCTAACGGTTTCGACTTCCTTTTTTCGCTTGAATTTCCAGTCGAGGCCTTCCGAATAGTAGGTAAAGGTCAGACATGGGTGATCGATTAAATCGCCCGGTTTGCGGACTTTCCGGTGATTTTCGAGATAGTCCGGCGAGGCGCACAGGACGATGCGGCAGACGGCTAGCTTGCGCACTATAAGCGTTGAGTCCTTCAGGTTCGCACTCACGCGTATGGCGATATCAATGCCTTCTTCTATCAGATCAACCCGGCGGTCGTTCAGCGTCAAGTCAATCGAGACCTGTTCATGCTGTTTAAGAAACTCGCCGACGACCGGCGCGACGTGACGCATGCCGAAGCTCAACGGCGCGTTGACCCGCAAGGCGCCGCGCAAATCGGCGGAAAGATTTGAGGCTTCAGCCGCTGCTTCTGAAATAACGTCTACCCCTGGACGAACACGTTCGAGAAACAGTGCGCCGGATTCTGTCAGGCTCACCTTTCGCGTTGTTCTATGCAGCAATTGAACGCCGAGGCTCTCTTCGAGATCTTTGACGCGGTCGCTAACCAGCGTGCGAGATAGATTCAAGTCGTCGGCCGCCGCCGCAAAGCTTTGAAGCTCTGCGACGCGAATGAAAATCTGGATTGCCTGTAATCGGTCCATACAAGACACAGATTATCTGGAATTATCGGATAGACAATCCAGAATCCAACCAATTGTTCGGAGCGCATTCGAGCGTATTTGTTAGACATTCGAACGTCGAAGAGGAGCCGCCAACGACTTTTAGATATTCAATCAACTAGCGCCGCCGGTCACTCTTTCCTTGGGCGGCGCATAGCGTCCGGCTGTGCTTTCTTGGGTTTGTCATGGCTGGACGCTTTTTTGTGAGTCATGTCAGAATGTTCATAACCTAGCCCTGCTGGCATTGCACATTGGGGCGCCCAGTTCCTGTAAAACCGCCAGAAATTCAGGCTTAGACGCCTGGCACAAAGTTCGATACGCATTCACGAAGGGGAGCCACATACTTAACAGCAGATTCAATTGTTAACGCGCCAAACTTGTCGATCCCATTTTTCCTTTCGAATTCTTTGGCGCTATCCGGGTTCGCCTAAATGGACAGGGGGGCAAACGTCAAAAATGATTTTCATGCGATTGCTTTAATCGCCCTCTTGTCACCAGCAAGCAGGAGCAGATGATCACTGCGATCCCGGCGATCATCCTAAATTCAATACCTTCACCAAAGAACGCATAGCCGTAGAGCGCGGCGATGGCGACGCTGAGATATTCTGTCGGCGCCAGCACCCGAGCAGGCGCACGGGCGTAAGCGACCGAAAGGAGAAACCAGACCGAGTAACCAAGCACGCCGAGAATGACGAACACGAATATCTCGCGCAGCGAAGGCGCTCCGAACATGCCCGTGAGCACTGGAAGCAGAACAATCGCCGGGACCAGATTGGTGAACAGCGAAATGACATGAGGGTCCTCGGAAGCAGACCGGAGACGGAGAAACACCAGCAGGACCGCCGTAAGACATCCCGATGCAAGACCGGCCGCGACCCCGACGGGACGTATCACCTCAAGCGAATGATCGAGACCCGAAATATCCAGCACGGTGATCGCAACGCCGACAAAGCCGGTTACCGCCGCAAGGACCGCGACTGCGGAAACTCGTTCTCCGAGCACAACAGTGGCGACGGGCAATACGAAAAGCACAGACGTAAAACTCAGAACGGTCGCGACCGCCAACGAGAGTTGCGTGATGGAATAAAAATAGAGCGACACCGATAGAAGCTGAATCAACCCTCGCGCCGCGTGAAACCGAACGCTCGCAGCCCTGATTACCTGGCGACTTCTCAGCCGGTAGACGAATAAGGCGATGATGGCGCCGAAGAAAAACCGCCAGGCCAACAGAATATGAAGACCAGCGGTAGGCCCTGCATATTTTACGATCGCGTCAATCGAGGAACTGAGGAACACCGCCAGGATGGCGACGCCATAGACCGGCAACGCCGGTCCTGCAGAAGCGTTCATCGGGGACGAGATGCCGGTTGTCAGAGATTGTCGCCTGCCATGGAGAAGCTATCCGCGGCGAAAATTCTTTCCGCACCGGTAATGGAGGCGCGGGCCGCCATCATCGCCTGTTGCACGCTCTCCGATTTGAGCGACTCTGCATGATGCTGTTCCGACGCCCAGACCTCATAGATCCAGATCGCATTTTCATCCTGACGATCGAGGGACACTGCGTAAAGACGGCAACCCGGCAACGCCTTGGCGCTCTCGCCAATGATCGACGCGACGCGCTCGCGTTCACCGGCAACGCAAGTGATCCTGTTCAGTACATTGAACATTCTGTTTTCCTCCGTGTTTGATAAGCCTGCACAGGCCGTCAGGCATAAACCTGAGGCGCCGAATGCGATTATGGATCGCCGGTTCATCGCAATAGGCCCGTGCGCGGCTGTCCTGGGGGCCCGCTGCGGGCAATCGCCGATCTTGCCGCGCTCACGCATCCGGCTTGCTCCCGCCAGCCGCCAAATTGTCGATCTGCGTGAGCGCCATGCGAAAGTGATGAAGAGCCTTTCGTCCATCAGGCGTTATGCAGATTATCGTTTCCTTGCCCAAGCGCTTGCTCTGACGTTTCAGCACATATCGGCGCTCGCACAGTTTGTTCAGATGGATGAATACATTGCCGTCCGTCGCGCCGATGCCGGTCTTCAGTTCCGTGAAGGTCGCCTCCGGCACGGCGCAAAGATAGGCGAGGATCAACAGCCTGCTCCGGGAAAACAGGACGGGATCAAGGCCGCCAAGCGCCCTCAAAAGTTCGCTTTGCGGCCCCGATGATCGCGCGATACAT
>BQJH01000281.1 GCA_021604605.1 Hyphococcus sp. | reverse complement strand
CTTCTATTCCCGATTGCCTGGTATGTAACCCACCGTTTTATCCTGCATGGCAGCTGGATGTATAAAACGCCTCATCTGGCCAAGCTGTGGAAGCGCGTTCATTACGATCACCACCGGTTTCCCAACGACCTTTCAGTCCTTTTCGGCGGTCTGCACACAACATTACCGACAATATTGCTGGTTGCTGGGCCGCTTGGCTGGCTGATTCACGGGCCTGCCGGGGCTGCTGGCGCGATTACCGGCACGGTAATCATGACAATGATCACGGAATTTCTGCATGCGGGCGAGCATCTGGCGTTTGAGCCGAAATCGCAATTCTGGAAAGATATCAAAAAGCGCCACCTCGCCCATCATTTCCATAATGAGAATGGCAATTTCGGCATTGCTGAATTTTTCTGGGATAAGGTTTTTGGGACGTTTTACGCTGAAACGACAGATCGGGAGCGTAGTCCGACAGCCCGCAATCTTGGTTACACTAGCGAAATGGCCGAGAAGTACCCTTGGGTTAAGGAGGTCACAGACGCAGAGCCTGAGACCAAACAGTCAATGCGCTCGCGGGCTGCATAATTAGGCTGGTTTTCTAACTTTTCCTCTTCTTGCGGAACAAATCACAAGTTTCGGTTGATTTTACGGGCCGGCTTTGTCAGGTTCCGCGCCGACATTAATCGGGGGCTGATTGAAGCGCGCGAGCGCCATGCGTGTCATGGGGCGACTCGCTGCGGCCATATCAGCAATCACCCCACGATCTGAGAACAAATCCCCAGGAGAACACATCATGAGCTTAGAGCTTTGGTTGGTCATTTTGGCCGGCTTGGCAGCTATCGCCTACGGCGCTGTCACCGTAAATTCGCTGTTGTCTTTGCCGACCGGCACAGACCGCATGAGAGAAATTGCCGCCGCTATTCAGGAAGGCGCGCAAGCTTACCTCAACAAACAATACACAACGATTGCCATTGCCGGCGGCGTTGTTTTTGTCATTTTATTATTGGTGCTGGGCTTAAACGCAGCAGGTGGTTTTGCCCTTGGCGCGATCTTGTCTGGTCTTGCCGGTTATGTCGGCATGCTTGTTTCTGTTCGGGCCAATATCCGTACAACGCAAGCGGCAAGTGAAAGCCTCGGCAAAGGTCTTTCCGTTGCATTCCGTTCTGGCGCTGTCACCGGCATGCTGGTGGCGGGTCTCGCGCTTCTCGGTCTGGTTATTTACTACGCAATCCTGACGGTCGGCATGGGCAATGCTCCTGAAAGCCGAGAGGTAGTGAACGGCCTTATTGCGTTATCGCTTGGCGCTTCGCTGATTTCTGTGTTCGCGCGTCTCGGCGGCGGCATCTTTACCAAAGGCGCTGACGTTGGCGGCGATCTTGTTGGTAAAGTTGAAGCAGGCATTCCGGAAGATGATCCCCGCAACCCTGCGACCATCGCGGACAATGTTGGCGACAATGTTGGCGACTGCGCAGGTATGGCGGCTGACCTTTTCGAAACATATGTGGTGACGATTGCTGCAACAATGGTGTTGGGTTCAATCCTCTTCACGGCCAATGCGGCGCAGTTCATGTTCTACCCGCTGGCTATCGGCGCGGTGTGCATCATCACGTCAATTATCGGTACTTATGCTGTTAGCCTCGGCAAGGGATCGACGAATGTCATGGGCGCGCTTTACAAAGGCCTCGTTGTGACGGGCGTTCTTTCGTTGATCGCGATTGCTGGCGTCACGTTCCAGATTTTCGGATTTTCCGAAGCGATCGGCACAACCGCTTCAGGTGACGCGTTTACAGGCCTGAGCCTGTTTATCTGCGGCGTTCTGGGTCTTGTTGTTACGGGCCTGATCGTCTGGATCACAGAGTACTACACAGGCACAGGCTTCCGCCCGGTGAAATCTGTTGCAGCGGCGTCTGAGTCCGGTCACGGCACAAACGTTATTCAGGGCCTTGCGATTTCAATGGAAGCAACGGCGTTGCCGGCGCTTGTTATTGTTGTTGCGATTATTGCTACTTATTCGCTTGCCGGTCTGTTCGGTATCGCAACAGCGGTGACAACCATGTTAGCGCTTGCCGGTATGATTGTGGCGCTCGACGCCTTTGGTCCGGTTACGGATAATGCGGGCGGCATCGCAGAAATGTCCGGCCTTGAAGGCTCGGTTCGTGATACAACGGACATGCTCGATGCGGTTGGCAACACAACCAAAGCGGTAACTAAAGGTTATGCGATTGGTTCTGCCGGTCTTGGCGCGCTGGTTTTGTTTGCGGCTTATACCGAAGACATCAACCACTTCGTAACGCACTCAGACGAGTTCCCGTTCTTTGCCGACGTAGCGATCAACTTCTCGCTCTCTAACCCTTATGTGGTTGTTGGACTGTTTGTTGGCGGTCTGTTGCCATACCTCTTTGGCTCAATGGCGATGCAGTCTGTTGGTCGCGCTGCTGCGGCGATCGTTGAAGAAGTTCGCCGTCAGTTCAAAGAAAAGCCGGGCATCATGCAAGGCACAGAAAAGCCTGACTATGCACGGGCCGTAAATATGCTGACGGGGGCGGCGATTAAAGAGATGGTTGTGCCGTCAATGCTGCCAATCCTGTCACCATTGGTCTTGTACTTTAGCATCACTTTGGTGGCTGACAAATCAGCAGCCTTGTCTGCTGTCGGCGCCATGCTGATGGGCGTCATCATCACTGGTCTCTTCGTGGCCCTTTCCATGACCGCAGGCGGCGGCGCATGGGACAACGCCAAGAAATACATCGAAGACGGCAATCATGGCGGCAAGGGTTCAGAAGCTCATAAAGCGGCTGTCACCGGCGATACCGTTGGTGATCCTTACAAGGACACAGCGGGTCCTGCTGTTAATCCGATGATCAAGATCACAAACATTGTGGCCTTGCTGCTTCTTGCGGTGCTTGCTGGCTAATGGCGGCGACGCAAATTCATGTTACGAGAAACCCCGGCCATCGCGCCGGGGTTTTTTGTTGAGGTGTGGTTTTGGATTTTGCGGCGATCATTTTTGACTGCGATGGCGTTCTCGTTGACAGTGAGGTTTTGGGCCTTGAAGCATCGGCTGCTTATCTGGAGACACATGGGTTTTCCTGGTCGCCCGCTGATCTCGTGCGATTGTTCACGGGGTATCGCGATGATGTCTTCGCCGCAAAACTGACAGAAAAATATCACTCCCTGCATGGGTGCGACCCGTCCCCTGGTTTCTTCGAAGGATTAATCGAGACCCGCCGGTCTCGCAGACATTTACTGCAGCCCGTGCCGGGCGCAGTAGAGTTTTCAAAAAACCTGGGCGGCATGAAGGCCGTGGCGTCCTCCTCACGTAAGGAGTTTTTGGTCAGCAAAATGCAGCGTACTGGGATTTATGACCACTTTGCGCCCCATGTTTATTCCGCCGATCTTGTGAGTGAAGGAAAGCCCGCACCGGATATTTTTCTGCACACCGCCGAAAAACTGGGTGTCGATCCGCAGGGTTGTCTGGTGATTGAGGATAGTGTGAACGGTGTGAAAGCGGGCATTGCCGCGGGCATGACGGTCTGGGGCTTTATCGGCGGCGGACATTGTTTTGAAGGGCATGGCGATAGGCTTACCTCTGCCGGGGCAAGCCTTATTGTTCGTGATTTTGACGAACTGGGCGTGCGCCTTTAGGGGGTGAGCTGCAAAGGATTAAAAATGAATTTTGCTTCTGACAATTGGGCCGGCGCGGCGCCGGAAATAATTGACGCCATCGCGCGGGCGAATGAGGGCTCGGCGCCAGCCTATGGCGGGGATGACCTCACTAAAGCGGTGGAGCAAAAATTCAACCATTTGTTTGAACGTGATTGCGCGGTTTATTTCGTGGCGACTGGCGGCGCGGCAAATGGGTTGGCTCTCTCGGTGATGACCCCGCCCTACGGCATGGTTGTTTGTCATGAAGAGAGCCACATTCAGATGGATGAATGCGCGGGACCGGAGTTTTTTAC
>BQJH01000280.1 GCA_021604605.1 Hyphococcus sp. | reverse complement strand
GCGCAGCCTTTTTCAAGGGCCTCAAAATTCCACCTGCGACGAGACAATTCTGGACCCCGGCTTATAGCCTGCGCGCCTTCGCGCGCGGGCGCCGGGGAGGTCTCGGCAGAGGGCGCCCTAAAAATGATCGCTTAAAGCAGGCGGATAAAGTTCGCGATATCGGAATAGGCCGTGCGCGTTTCTTCCAAATCCCAGTGCATATGAAAGCGGTGGAACATGCCGTCAAACACTCTCAAATGTGTTTCGACACCAGCCTGGCGTGCAGCTTCCGCCAGTCTTGCCGCGTCCCCAAGCATTACTTCGCGCGAGCCGGCATGGATCATGAACGGCGGCAGGTTTTCAAAATTTCCATAGATAGGCGATACGGCAGGATCTGATAAATCATTGTCTGGCGCATAAAAACTGAACAGGCGCCGAATAAATTTTCCGCCCATTGATCGGATCAGCGGGTCATGATGATCGGCGGTGATCTGGGTGTCGCTTGATCCTTTGCCGTCAACACAAGGGGAGAGGAACACAGCGCCAGCCGGCGACATCAGTCCTTCGCGCCGCCACTGCATCAATGCTGACAATGCAATAGCGGAACCGGTTGAGTCTGAGAGGATAACAATTTTACGGCCGGGTTTTTCTTCCAGCAGCGCTCTGTAAACACGGCTGACTTCATTAATCTGGGTTGGGAAGACAGCATCGGGCAGTAGTGAGTAATCAATGCCAATCGCGTCACAGCCGCTTAAATGACAAAGCGGCAAAACATTCGCGGCATTCGTTTTGGGCGAACCGGCGACAAAGCCGCCGCCATGAATATAGAGAATGACAGGCTGCCGGGTGATCGTGCTTTCAGCTTCATAAAGAACGCAGTTCACACTATCTATTTGCATGTCTGTCAGGCGGTATTCAAAGTCTATCTTTTCGACTGTCTTGGCCCAGGCGTCATTCGATAAACGCTTGGCGACATGTCTGGTCAACGGATTTCGCCAGGTGTCGATCGTCGGGTATTGTTTCAGGGCGCCAATGCGTTCTTTCGCCTTGTCGCTGATCGCGCCGCCTAATCTTCTTGCTAAGACCCGCATCTCACTCCTCAGACCATTTCTTGTTGACGTCAACTTCAGCGCTGACCTTGTTCACTATCCTTGGCGAGCGGGCGACAATATCTGGTTAATGAAACGGCAGGGGCGTCACTTTTTCTGCAATTTAACGGACGCTGATTGCGTGTTTTTTTACAGCGTCAACAGTTCGACTTTTCGCTTTGAAGTTGGCTGTAACCTACTGATGCGGCATTGATAGTTGTAGATGTTAAGCTAGAGGCAATGCGGGTTAATGAGCTCTTAACGAAAGTGAGCGCTCATTGAGCTTTATGGTTAATGGCGCCTATTGTTCGCGCGCCCGATGCTGGTTAAGACGCAAAGCGTGATTAGCATCTATGAATTAAAACCAAAGTTCCAGGCCTTGTTGCGCCCCTTATGCGCACGCCTTGCGGCTGCGGGCGTCACGGCCAATCAAGTGACGCTCAGCGCTTTTGCGTTAAGTCTTGTTCTGGGCGCCGCCATCGCGCTGACCAAAGGCGCGCCGCTCTATCTGCTTCTCCTTGCGCCGGTTCTGTTTATCCGTATGGCGATGAACGCCATCGATGGCATGTTGGCGCGGGAGTTCGATCAAAAATCACCTCTCGGCGCCATTCTCAACGAGTTGACCGACGTTCTTTCCGACGCCGCGCTCTATCTGCCGTTTGCGTTGATTGCCGGGGTAAACGCTGCGCTGGTTGTGGTGCTGGTTCTGCTTGCGATGATTGCGGAAATGACAGGCGTTGTCGCCGTGCAGGTCGGCGCCGAGCGTCGTTATGACGGTCCCTTTGGGAAAAGCGACAGGGCGTTCTTTTTCGGCGCCCTCGGGGTGGGCTTTGCGATTGTGAGCGCGCCCGGTTTGTGGAGCGATGCGCTTCTCGCCCTTGCGATTGTCCTGAGCATCCTGACGATTTTTAATCGCGCAAAAAATGCTTTAAAAAATACTCTAAAAAACACCGCGGGCGAGGATCGAAATGGATAAAATTTTCGGACAGCCAAAAGAGGTGATCTGGGCGATTGGCGTCATCTACGCCTTGCTCATCGGCGCCAGTATTCTTACCGCCGTCTTGAAGCGCCGCAATCCCGGTGAGGGGACAATCGAACTGTCGCGCCGTGTCACGTCGTGGTGGTTCATGATTACGATTTTCACGATCGCGATCATCATAGACCGTATCGTTTCCACGGTATTTTTAGGCTTCATGACATTCCTGGCGTTCAAGGAATATCTCTCCCTCATTCCAACGCGGCGGGTGGATCGTTTGATCTTGCTGTTTGCTTATCTTGCGATCCCCTTGCAATTTTATTTTGCTCATCTCGGTCGCTATGGGTTGTTCCTGACTTTTATTCCGGTCTGGATGTTCCTGTTCTTCCCGATGGCGATGACGTTGGCGGGCAAAACAGAAGGGTTTTTGCGCGCCGTCGGGACATTGAGCTGGGGGATGATGATTACGGTCTTCGCTCTTAGTCACACGGCGATGTTGCTGGCCGCTGGCGATAGCGCCGGTCCTGCGGGCGGGGCGGGGTTATTGCTGTTCCTTGTTGCCTTGACCCAGTTCAATGATGTCGCCCAATTCACCTGGGGCAAACTTTTCGGCAAACACAAAATTATGCCGAAAGTCAGCCCCAAGAAAACCTGGGAAGGGTTTCTCGGCGGGCTGGTCTCAACGGCCATTGGCGCCGCTATCGCGGGACCATTTTTGACGCCCTTGTCTGTTCCTTATGCGGCGGTTGCCGGCGCGATGATCGCCATTGCTGGTTTCCTTGGGGACGTGACGATTTCCGCGTTTAAACGCGACCTGGGGGTGAAAGATTCCGGCGGGCTAATCCCCGGTCATGGCGGCATTCTCGATCGGGTGGACAGCCTCACTTATGCAGCGCCGGTGTTTTATCATGCGATGCATTTTTTCGTCTTTAGCGGGCGCATCTGATGGTCAGGTTTTGCCGGAGATTGTTTTTCCTGTTGATCGTGCGCCCTGTCCTCCTGATCATTTTGGGGATGAATGTGCGGGGCCGGGAAAACCTCCCGACTGATGGCCCGGCGATCATTGTCGCCAATCATAATTCACACCTTGATACGTTGACCTTGATGGCGCTTTTTCCATTGCGTGACTTGCCAAAGCTGCGGCCGGTGGCGGCGATGGATTATTTTCTGAAAAACAAAGTCCTTGCCTGGTTCGCCCTGAACATTATCGGCATTTTACCGCTGGAACGCGGCGCGATTAAAAAGAACCCGCTGGCGGATATGGAGGCAGCGCTGGATCGCGGTGAAATTCTCATCCTTTTTCCGGAAGGCTCGCGCGGCGAACCGGAGCAACGCGCATCCTTTAAACGCGGCGTCGCCTATCTTGCGAAAGCAAGACCGCAAACGCCGGTTCATCCGGTTTTTATGCACGGGTTGGGCAAAGCCTTGCCAAAGGGAAGTTTCTTTCTTGTTCCGTTCAATTGTGATGTTGCCGCGGGCGAACCGCTCACCTGGACGGAGCCGGTTTCCAGCTTCATGGAGACCCTTGAGGCGCGCATAAACGATCTTGCCGAGCAAAGTCATGTTCAGCCATGGGAATAAACAGGCCGTCATTATGGCTTGTCGCCGCTTTTGCCTGGGGTTTTGCTGAAGCGACATTCTTTTTCATTGTGCCGGATTTATTGTTGACGGCGAGCTTGCTTGTGTTCGGTTTGTCGTTCGCTTTTCGGTCTGCGCTTAGCGCTGTTGTTGGCGCGGTGATCGGCGGCGCTGTCATGTATTTTTATGGCGCTGGCGACATTGAAGCGGCGCGAGGTTTTTTAATTTCCGTTCCCTTGCTGGGACCGGATTTGTTGGCGCGGGTGCAAGATGAGCTGGCGGGCTTTTGGCCCTTGCATCTGCTTGTCGGCGCCATCACCGGCGCGCCGTA
>BQJH01000279.1 GCA_021604605.1 Hyphococcus sp. | reverse complement strand
GGACTGCGCAGGATTGCCGCCAAGACGGAGTTCCAATGAGGCGACCTCGTTCACGATGCTAGGACAGCTCATTGCCTGATCGCCAAGCTTCATGGGTTGTGTCAATTCAGGCATGTTGTCGTCTGCCGCCATTGCTGCGGCGCTCATCATCGCAAAGCCAGCTAATGCTGGTGTAAAAATACGCATTTTTGCATCCCCTTTCTAACTCTTGATGCCATTCAACTGCCTTCAACGCACGAAAACCCATGGACCATCCCCACCAAGTTCTCTCTCCCCCAGTGCGATGAAGACGGGCAAAGCATAGGAACCTCAAAAGCTTCGGCATCATCAAAATTGATGACGGCTGAGGGGTTGAATATTGGTGGCCCCCTTGCGGGCACAAAAGCGCGGGAAAAGCGCAGCAAGGGCTCAACGCGTTACCAGAGCTGGCCCAAACGCCCACATCCATATGAAGAACCCCATGGTTTTGAACCGGATAGGCCATAAACGCCGCATTTCAGGGGTTGCTCCCGGCGCGCGCCAGCCTTATGTCACGGGTCCCATTTGACGGCTTTGGGCCGTCGCTTGAAAAGAATTGATCGATGACCGCTACTATATTGACCATCCATACCCTGATCGTGCTCGGCCTGATCGTCGTTGTCTTGTTGCAACGCTCAGATGGGGGCGCGCTCGGTATTGGCGGCGGTGGCGGCGGTGGCGGGTTCATGTCTGGCCGCGGAGCGGCGAATGCATTGACGCGCACGACATCTATTCTTGCGGCGATCTTCTTTTCGACCTCCCTGGCGCTTGCCGTTATGGCGGGGTCGGGGGAAAGCGACGACAACGTTCTCGATGAGCTGACAGGAGAACGCCAGCCGATCGTTGCGCCGGGTGAAACGCCTGCTGAGGGGCCATCGACCGATGATCTTCTCAATTCGCTGGGCGGTGATGATTCCCCTGAGGCGACAGTTGATGCTGTGAGCGATACGGTAACGACGGGCGCCGACGGCGCTGTTGAAGAAGCATCAAGCGATGTGCTCAATGCTATTGGCTCGGAAGAACCAGAGACAGGCGCTGAGACGATACCGGATGCTGATACTGAGATCGAAGGTGACACACCATCAGAGGCTTCTGACGAAAATACGCCGCAATAAGAGCATTCTTCACACACTTAATAGGCGAGTTAGAGCATGCTTTTCGTGTAAAACACGAAGGTGTTGCGTCTAAGCCACTTAATTTATTGCTTTTTTATTAAGTATGATAATGCCCTTTCAAAACCTGAATCATAAGGGATAAATTTTAGGTAATAGTATTATTGTGGGGACCCCTATGAGAACTCTTCTTGCTTCTGCATGCGCAGGTCTTGCCAGTATTGCGTTGTCAGTTCAGGCAAACGCTGCTGAATTTTTTGTCAGCTCTGCTGTCAGCGACAGCCTTCATGCGGGCAATCATAATCATGCGATTTGGTTGCCTTTCTTTGAAAGCATTCCCGGCACGCCTTTAAACGGCAATAGCGAAGGTTCGGATTTTGACTTCAGCCCGGATGGGTTGTTTACGACTACAGCCGGTTCCGCGACGATGATCGGCAACATCATTTCGCAGGTCAACGCGAATTACGGCTTCCGTTTCAGCGCAGATTTTACGAAACTCGGCGGGCCTGGTTCTGGCGGTCCCAAGAAAGAACTGAAGTCAACAGCATACGCTCCAGGTGGTCCAATTGATCCAAGCACTTGGGAATATTACCGGATGACGGGCGGCAGCCTGATTGGGACAGGCATGTTTGAGGGGATCAATTTCTCCCTTTCAGAACGGCCGATTAACAATCAGTTTCCATTGCAGGTTGGCGAAGGCGCTAATAACAAAAACGGTAACTTTGGTGGGTCAGCATGGTTTTTCGCCACATTGCTTTCCCCTCAGTGCCAAACTCAATCCTGCGAGGAAATTTGGAAAAACATTGCCGGTTATGCGCGGCAAAATTCTCTTGTAGGCGATATTAACGTCGATCTTGTAGAAACCCCACTGCCAGCTGGCGTGCTCTTGTTCGGCACGGGCCTGGCGGGGCTGGCTTCATTGCGCCGTCGGCGGAAACAAGCCTGATCTACTCTTAGATCATGAATTGAATTAAAACGCCGCAGTCCTTCTGCGGCGTTTTATTTTATTACCCCCTTACGCAGCCCACGAATCCCCGTTAAGACAAACTTCCATGGCGCGGTATATTTTCATTACCGGCGGCGTGGTGTCGTCTCTCGGAAAAGGTGTTGCTTCGGCGGCGTTAGGCGCGCTCCTTCAGGCGCGTGGCTATAAAGTCCGCTTGCGAAAGCTGGACCCTTATCTGAATGTAGATCCCGGCACGATGTCGCCCTATCAACACGGGGAAGTGTTCGTCACTGATGACGGCGCTGAGACCGATCTTGACCTTGGGCACTATGAGCGTTTCACGGGCGTGTCTGCCTCCAAAGGCGATAACGTCACGACTGGCCAGATTTATTCACGGATCATTGAGCGCGAGCGCAAGGGTGAATATTTGGGCGCGACGGTTCAGGTCATCCCGCACGTCACCGATCAGATCAAATCCTTCGTTCTGTCGGATGCCGGCGACGCCGATTTTGTCTTGTGCGAAATTGGCGGCACTGTTGGCGACATTGAAGCGCTGCCGTTTTTTGAAGCGATCAGACAACTCGGCAATGAGTTGCCGCGAGATGATGCGGTGTACGTCCATCTGACCTTGATGCCCTATATCTCGTCTGCTGGTGAGCTAAAAACCAAGCCAACGCAGCATTCGGTCCGGGAGTTGCGCGCCATCGGCATTCAGCCGGATGTGTTGCTGGTAAGGGCAGACCGGGAAATCCCGGAAAGTGAACGCAAGAAGATAGCACTGTTTTGTAATGTTCGACCTGGCGCGGTGGTGCAGGCTCTTAACTGCCGGACGATCTACGAAGTGCCGCTCGCCTATCATTATGAGGGTTTTGACACGGAAGTGCTTCACGCTTTCAGAGAGAAGGAAGCCCCGGCGCCAAATCTTTCCAGATGGGAAGAAATTGTAAAACGCATCACAGCGCCTGATGGCGAAGTGACGATTGCGGTGGTCGGTAAATACACAGAACTTAAAGACGCCTATAAGTCATTGATGGAAGCGATTGCCCATGGCGGGATCGCGAACAATGTCGGCGTCAATATTGAATGGATTGATTCTGCCATCTTTGAGCGTGAGGAAGAGGCGATCTCTGCTTTGGATCATGTTGATGCGATTTTAGTCCCCGGCGCCTTTGGCGAACGCGGTGCGGAAGGTAAAATCAAAGCCGTTCAATTTGCACGTGAAAAAGAGGTGCCGTATTTCGGGATCTGCTATGGCATGCAAATGGCGGTGATCGAGGCGGCCCGAAACCTCCTGGGCGAGAAAGACGCCGGGTCGTCAGAGTTTTCCAAAAAAGGGACAGCAGTTGTTGGGCTAATGACGCAGTGGCTGCGCGGGAACAAAAAAGAAGAACGTGCGGACAATAGCGATCTTGGCGGCACCATGCGCCTTGGCGCTTACCCGGCGCGGTTAAAGCCGGGCAGCAAAGTCGCCGAGATTTATGGTTCTGAAGAAATTCAGGAACGTCACCGGCATCGCTTTGAGGTTGATATTCAGTGGGCGGACCGGCTCGCAGAGCATGGCGTTGTCTTTTCCGGCCTGTCGCCAGATGGGGAACTGCCGGAGATTATGGAAATCCCGGATCACCCATGGTTTATTGGCGTGCAATACCACCCGGAGCTGAAGTCGCGGCCTTTTGATCCGCATCCGCTATTTGCGTCCTTTATTGAGGCGGCGATTAAACGCTCTCGTTTGGTGTAACGGCTTCAGACTACTACATATACCAAGTATCAATTTGAGGAGTGTCTGCTTTGTATAAATCAGTTCTCGTGACAGGCGCTTCCAGCGGCATCGGCGAAGCGACAGCGATTTACCTATCGCATAAAGGCTTTCAGGTGTTTGCC
>BQJH01000278.1 GCA_021604605.1 Hyphococcus sp. | reverse complement strand
ATGAACTTTCAGGTTAGCTACTTGAAGACGCCAATGCTCGCGCTCGCGGCTCTTGCTTCGGCGCCGCTTGTCGCCATCTGGAGCAGAAACAGGAAAAATGCGTTAGGACTTCCTGGGGCAGCGATGGCTTCCGTCATGGTTATCTTCGCGGGGATCGCAATGGTCACCGAGCCCTATACTCGCGAACGGCCGCGTTCCGTAAACCTTGCATATATGCAAACCACAGACGCCGACGGCGCGACAACTGCGCAATGGCGGCTCTATACCTACGGCCCTGAGGATAAAGCGTACACCGCCGCTGCTGGCTTTCCTGCCGAACCTGCTGCCTTCAGTCGCTTCGGCGGCGCAAAATCAAAAGCGTATTTCCAGCCAGCGCAAAATCACAACATCGCCTCTCCATCACTTAGCATCACATCAGATGAGTTTCTGGACGGCGTTCGCATCATAAAGGGCGACATTGCCGCTGGCCGGGCCGGCGTGTTTTTCGGTATAACCTTCCCAGCAGGGACAAACGCTGAAGAATTCTCAGTCAATGGAGACGTCCTCCTCAATCGTGAAAAATTCGCCTCTGGAAAAATCAATCAGGCGTATTTCAATGGGTTCGGCGCCCGAACCCTCCCTTTCGAGCTTCGAATAGCCGGTGACGGCCCTTCTGAGATTGCGATGTTTGAAGTCTCACCGCTTCCTGACGACGCGAAAGCCATCTCAATCATTCAAAAACGTCCCGACAGTGCTGCACCGCTTCAATTTGGCGATCATGCAGAAGTTCAACACATCTACAGGTTCTAGGAAGTTGCAATATGGTCTTTGATCCATCGCCATTCACTTGGCCGAAAGGACGCGTCACTCGTTCTATCTCCTTCGAAAATCTGGACGGCGCCCCGGGCGCCGGCGGCATGGCGTCCAGCCCTCTCGGCAAAGGCCGAAAAGGCTCTGCTGTTCGGCATGTTTATGATGGTGAGACGATTGAGCTGGCTAACATCGAAGGAAACGGAACCATACGTCACATTTGGCTGACGACCCACGACAAACCACACTATTTGCGCGGTTCCCTGATCCGTATTTATTGGGATGGGCAGGATTACCCCAGCGTTGAAACGCCGCTCTGCGAATTTTTTGGATTTGCACATGGCAAGTCACAAGCATTTCAAAGCGTTTTCCATTCCGTCGGCTCAACAAAGGCCATGAACTTCTGGGCGCCAATGCCGTTCACACGCCGCGCCCGCATTGAGTTTGTCAACCAATCGGGCTCGCGCCTGCCGCTATTTTATCAAATCGACTACACGCTTGGCGATAATCACAGCGACGACGTGGGAAGGCTCCATGCCTCGTTCCGGCGCGAATGCGAAACTACGCTCGGCGAAGACTTCGAAATCATGAGTGAGCGAAAAGGACGCATCCGCTATCTCGGTGCTGTCCTGGGCGTCAGACCAAAAGACCCGCTCTGGTGGGGCGAAGGCGAGATGAAAGCTTATGTAGATGGCGACGAGGCGTTCCCGACTATCGCAGGAACAGGCGCTGAAGATTATTTAGGCCAGGCATGGGGCATTCAAAACGACGCCTTTCTCCACCATGGCTGCAACTACAAAGAAAAAGAAGATAATGCAGACACTGGCGTTGTCTCCGCCTATCGCTGGCATCTGGCTGACCCGATTACCTGCGAAAATTCTCTGCGCGTCACTATTCAGCAGATAGGGCACCGGCCGACAGGCTCTGCACGAACCATTGATGAATACAAAGCTGAATTGTTTGAACGGTCTGACGACTGGTCTGCAGCCGCATTCTGGTACGAAGCAACGCCATCCCAGCCGCTTCCCCCGTGCCCTACGCCTGAAATACGGCTGGTCGGTGTCGAGCATCCGGAGAACTAAAAACATAAAAGTGAGGAAACCATATGTCGGAGACAATCCGCATTTTCTGGCCTGGTGACTACCGCCCGACGCCGAACGCCCTAGCGTTGGAGCAAGTCGAGCAAGCAACCCGTCAGCTTGAGAAAAGCCTCGATCGCCTCGGCTGCCGCCACAAGCGTGTTGAAGGCATGATCACGAAACCTAACGAATCCATCAACAAGCTTAGCGCCATTGATGAGCCGATGATTGGCGTCTATGCCCACTGGGTTTATGGTCCGCACACGGTCGATGGTGTTGTCGGTAAAGATTCACCACTACTGCTTGCCAGCAATTTTTCCGGAACCTGGCCAGGCCTTGTCGGATTGCTAAACACCGGTGCTTGCCTGGAAATGGTTGACCGCAAGGCCTCCCGCATTTGGACGGACGCCGATGACTGGTGCGAAGACGACGCCTATATGCCGCGCCTTGAAGAATGGGTTGATAAAGGCGACATCACTTATTCTGCAAGCGCGCTGGCGAAGCCGCCCGCAGCACCGCTACAAGCACAATCGATTGCGGACAATGTATCCGCTGCTATGCGCACACGCCGTCCACTCGCATTGATGCTCGGCGACACATCCATGGGCATGACGAACGGTTATTTCGGGCCCCGCCTGCTCAGTCAGATCGGATTTTCTGAGCATAAGGTCGATCAGGCCTGGATCATCGAACGCGGCAAGTCCATTACAATAAAGCGGATTGATGATGCTTTTTCCTTTGTGAACGACAAAGGCGTGACTTTCCATTACGGCGAAGCGGGCGCTGAAGATTTTTGCGCAGATGCAACCCGAGAGCAGTTGCGGGACTATCTCGCTGTTTTGGATCTAGTGGAAGAATTCGAGGCTGATTGTATTGGCTGGCAATATCAATTGGGCTTGATTAACTCCCGCCCACCTTCAGACTTTGCCGAAGGATTGCTGAACTCGGTTTGCCGACCAGAATCCAATGGCGATGTAATCGCGGATGCAACTGAGGCGGATCAAGGCAACCTGATCCCGATGGAGATGATGAAGCGTCTCCTCAAAGAAAAAGGTCTTCACCAAGCGGTATTTTTTCATGACATCCGCTGGGGAGACGAAGTCGATGGGCGTTTCATCTGGCTGCTGCTCAATTCAGGCTCCAGCGGCGCTTACGCATTCAACCATGATCCTGACAGCTTAAAAGGCGTGCATTCGTATCGTCAGCCGTCTGCATATTTCCCTATTCCAGGCGGCGCCTTCTCTGGCGAGAGCCTGCCAGGCCAGATCACATGGGCGCGGGCGCACCTTTCCGGCGGCGAGTTATGGATGGACATCGGACGCGGCGACGTTGTTCAACTAGAACCTGCATTGCGTGACCAATGGTGGAACAGCACAACCCCGCAATGGCCATTCATGGCCGCAGACCTCCAAATGTCGCGCGATACGCTCATGGCCCATTATATGAGCAATCATGTGGCCGTCGCCTATGGCGATATTTTTCATGAAATGACGGCGCTTTCAAAGGCGATGGGATTTCGCGTGCGGTTTATTTCCGACAATGGCAGCGCAACATGAAAAAGCCCTTGCTGATCGGCATTGACGGAGGCACCGAAAGCCTTCGGGCTGCGGTCTATGATCTCGCTGGAAATGAATTGTCGTCGGCCAGCGCGACCTATCCCACATCGTTTCCCGCTTCCGGACAAGCAGAGCAAAACCCCGAAGACTGGTGGCGCGCCTTGTGCTCGGCGCTACCCGAAACCATGAAAAAAGCCGGCGCAAAAGCTAGCGACATCGCTGCAATTGCTCTCGATACGACGTGCTGCACGGTCTGCTTTCTCGACAGCGATATGCATCCGCTTCGCCCCTCTCTACTATGGATGGATGTGCGCGCAGACAAAGAAGCCGGAGAAGTTCTCGATACCGGTGATGCAGCGTTGGCAGTCAACAATAATGGCCTCGGGCCGGTTTCCGCCGAATGGATGATTCCCAAAAGCTTATGGGTGAAAAGGAACCAACCTGACATCTATGAATCGGCAGCTACGATCTGCGAATATCAGGACTACCTCAATTACCGCCTCACCGGCGCCATGGCGTCAAGCGCCAATAACACGGGCGTACGCTGGCATTTTCGCC
>BQJH01000277.1 GCA_021604605.1 Hyphococcus sp. | reverse complement strand
CTTTTACCGCGAACATTTCTTTGAGATCAACGGAGGACTTTCTTCCGATGGTCTCAAAGTTTTCAGCAAGCCATGCGTCGGCAATGTCACGACCCTTTTGCTTGAGGTCTGTCAAAAAATTCCAGTCAGTGCGGAACTTGCTGGAAATATCCAGTTCGGCCATGACCTCGTCAGACCGTATCGAATGAATGCGGATATCGCGCAGCCGATCGCGGTATTCATCCTTGATCCAGCCATCATCAAGCAGCTTATGGACAAAACTGATGGCGCGTAATTCTCGCAGGAGTGATGAGTTAAAACTGATCTCGTTGACCCGGTTCATGATTTCAGGGGCCGTTGTCGGTACATCCTCGCGTTCAATTGGGTTTACGTGTACGATGATAATGTCTGAACTTTCTGCCTCATAGAAAAACGGAAACAGCACCGGGTTCCCCATATACCCGCCATCCCAATAATGCTCGCCGTTGATTTCTACAGCTTTGAACAAAAACGGCAGACAGGTTGATGCACACACAACGTCCGTCGAAATCTCTTTGGTGTCGAAGACTTGCACTTTGCCGGAACGAACATTTGTTGCGGCGATGAAAAGCTTGGTGACGTCGCATTCGCGCAAACTTTTGAAGTCGATACATTCCTCAAGAATGTCGCGTAACGGATTCACATCAAACGGGTTTAGCTGATAAGGCGATAGCGCGCGTGTCACCATATCGAACATCTGATAGGAAAATGCGTTGACGAGATCAGCGCCGCCAAACGTTAAAGGGAAGGGGTTGGATCGGACAGGGCTGTAAATTTTGCCCGCATCGCTGATCTGTTTCCATAAATTATCAAGCGCATCGCGCGCGCCTTTCGCGCCGCCCTTATGGAGGCTATAGGCGAGGGCCGCCGCATTGATCGCGCCAGCGCTGGAGCCTGATATGGCGTCAATCTCAATCCGGTCATCTTCTAGCAGGCGGTCGGCGACACCCCAGGTGATGGCGCCGTGTGATCCGCCGCCTTGAAAAGCGAGATTGATTTTTTTGCGCTTTGTTTTGGTCATTAATGCGCGACCCAACCGCCATCGATCTGTAAGGCGGCGCCAGTGATCGAGTTGGCGCCTGTTGAACATAAGAACACGGCGAGGGCGCCAATCTCTTCGACTTCAACAAATTTCTTTGTTGGTTGAGGCCCGAGCATCACATCCTTAATGACTTCTTCTTCTGTAATGCCGCGTTCTTGCGCGGTCGCAGGGATTTGTTTTTCCACCAAGGGCGTTTTTACATAACCGGGGCAGATTGCGTTACAGGTGACGCCAAATTCCGCTGCTTCAAGGGCGATGGTTTTGGTCATGCCGACGACTCCGTGCTTCGCCGCTACATAAGCGGACTTGAAAGGAGAGGCGACGAGGCCGTGCGCAGAGGCGACATTAATGATCCGGCCATAGCCGCGATCTTTCATGCCGGCGATCACGGCCTTGGTCGTGTGAAATGCAGAGACCATGTTGATGGCGATAATGGCGTCGAATTTTTCTTCCGGGAATTCTTCTATCTTTACCACATACTGAATGCCGGCATTGTTCACCAGCACATCGACCTGACCGAAGGCGGTTTCAGCCTCGCTCATCAGCGCGCGAATTTCCTCCGGCTTGGTCATGTCCGCACCATTATAAAGAACCTTAACGCCGTGTTTTTCTTCCAGCCCGGCGCGGATTGCTTCAATCTCTGCGGCGTCGCCAAATCCATTGAGCATCACGTTCCAGCCTTCAGCAGCGAAGCTGGTCGCAATGCCAAGGCCGATGCCGGAGGTTGAACCTGTGATGACAGTGTTGAGAGGCTTGGGCATTTGTCAGTTCCTTGTAGTGGTCGATATTTTGGTGAGTATTTTGGGCAACCTATTTGCTGCGCCGCACAAGGGCAACTCACGAAGTGGAGACTTTGTATGGTGATTGGGCTTTGAAAGGCAGTTTTTAATGGGTGAAAACTCTGCCATAAAGTAAGGCATAAATTTTGATCCATCATTATGGAGGTCGCCTGATGAAAACCTCAGTTCCTGGATTGTGTCTTGTTTCTGCGTTCTCTCTTGTTTTGCTGGCCAGCCCTCCTGCGTTGGCGCAACTCTCTGTGACGACTTTTGGCGCAACCGATGCGCAGGAATGTTATCAAAATGCCAGCAGTGGCTATTCGAGGGATACGGGCCCATGTGACGAAGCGCTGAGCGGCGCCATGTCGAAAAGCGACCGGGTCAAGACGCTCGTTAATCGCGGCATTATTCATAATCACAATGGCGACCTTGGTGACGCTATTAGTGATTTCAATGAAGCCCTCGATGGCGATAGCGGCCTCGCCGAAGCTTATATCAATCGCGGCAACAGCTTTTTTCTCGGCGGTCAATTCGATAATGCGTTGAGTGATTATGAAAGCTCACTGGCGCTTAACGTCTCTGAGCCCTGGGCGGCATGGTATAATATTGGCCTTGTCCATGATGCGCGCAATGATGAAGAAAAAGCACGCGCAGCATATGAAGAAGCGCTCGCCGCCAAGCCGGGGTTTGAATTGGCGTTGGCGAAGCTTGAGGAATAAAATAATTGAAAACCACCTCTACCTTAAACGCAGTTTTGATTTTTTTGGTCTCTGTGCCAACTGCGGATGCTGAAACGACTTTGCCGCAGCTTTGTTTGGAAAATGGATTTGTTGAATTAGACCAAGGCCCAATTAAAAGGGATGAAATAATAATTAACGCACTCACTCACTCGTTAGGGGCGGATGGGTGGGCATGCGAAAACGAAACACCTCATAAATGGGATGGGCTAGAGTGTGAGCGCCGCAGTCATCACGCACTTAAGGCTGATACGTTGTATATCCAAGCAGTCTGCCGAACAATAACGCCTGAAATATTTGCGGCGATATTCACGCTCAAAATCGGCAGCGGATCAGAGGGATGCTCAAAGTCTGGGAATTACTCGCAAGGGGTACAGTTTTTCCAAGCAGGAGTTTTAACCCAGTTGGATGACGAGCGTTCGAATCCATGACCCTCGTCACCCACCTTGAATGTTCCTATACAGAAGAACGATATGAAGCGGGAAAGGTTCATGGCCTGTCCGCCGCAGGTAAGCCCTTATTGGTGCGTTATGATTTAGACGCCCTGAAAAACTCCATCACCAAGGAAGAATTGGCGAAGCGCACCGAAGGGTTTTGGCGCTACCGCGAGTTTCTGCCCGTTGAGAAAGCTGAAAACCGAATTTCGCTGGGCGAGGTCGTGACGCCATTGATGCGGCTGCCAGGGGCAGAACAAAAGCTCGGCGTCTCCGGTGAGATCATCGTGAAAGATGAAGGCCGGTTGCCGACCGGTTCGTTCAAGGCGCGGGGCTTGGCGCTCGCTGTTTCCATGGCGAAAGAACTAGGCCTTCATCATCTTGCCATGCCGACCAACGGCAATGCTGGCGCCGCCATGGCGGCGTACGCTTCTGCAGCGGGCATGAAGACGACCATCTTCTGTCCCGACGATACGCCCGCCGTAAATGTCGAAGAAATCGCGCTGCAGGGCGGTGATGTTTATCGCGTCAACGGCCTCATTAATGATTGCGGCAAGATTGTTGGCGAGGGCAAAGACAAAGCCGGGTGGTTCGATGTTTCCACTTTGAAGGAGCCTTATCGCATCGAAGGTAAGAAAACGATGGGGCTGGAACTCGCCGAGCAAATGAGTTGGGAATTGCCGGACGCAATCTTTTACCCGACTGGCGGCGGCACCGGTTTGATCGGTATGTGGAAAGCCTTTGATGAGCTGGAAGCCATTGGCTGGATCGGATCGAAGCGCCCAAAAATGATCGCGGTTCAAGCCGCCGGCTGTGCGCCCATTGTCAAAGCTTATGAGGCGGGCGAAGAACACGCCCCGCTCTGGGAGGACGCCTGGACGGCGGCGGCGGGCATTCGCGTTCCCATTGCTGTCGGTGACTTCTTAATCCTGCGGGCCGTGCGTGCTTCCGGCGGGTTTGCGCTGGCGGTAGAG
>BQJH01000276.1 GCA_021604605.1 Hyphococcus sp. | reverse complement strand
GTGATGCGAGCCATCAGGAGTCAACGAGGAGTTGTTGCGGAAACCGATGCCGATGATGCGCAAGGGGGAGCGTAATGTCAGGAAGATCAAATAATTCTGGAGGGGGAAGGAGTCGCGGCACCGGACAAAGAGCCGGGCATTCAACTTCCAATCGTTATTCCTACGAAGATGACGGACCAGAAGAGCGTGCACCGCGAGCGCCAACGATGTCGCGTTCACGCGCGCAATTGGCCACAACGTATGCTCCGGGCGTATTATTTACCTGGGAAGGCGCAAAAGGAATTTGTCGTGCAGTACCTATCGCTCGCGAAGAGCCGGTATTATCAGATGCAACAAAACTGCTGATTAGAGACGGGATTGTTGAAATTGCTTCAAATTGGCTGGAGCGCGGTCTGGGTATTCGCCCTAATGATCGCGTGGAGACTGAGCTTCTGTTAGACGATGTCTTCTATCATCCGCGAAGCGACGAGATTCAGCCTGATTGGCAAAGAGATTTCCAATTCGCTGAGCCGGGACAAATGGGATATGTTCCGTTTCCGCTTCTGTATCGGTGTGGAGCGTGTGGCCACTTAGAAGAATATGAGTCTATTCGAGAGCAAGCGAGACGACCACTCCCGTCTCGTTGCGGAGATCACAGAGCACGTTGGTCACAGGTAGATGTCGTATATGTGCACTGGTCAGGTAATATCGAACCTCTCAGCCCCTATCGCAATCGCTATGACCAAGCGAGCGGACAAATGGCGCCGATTCGCCGATGCCAATGCGGAAGCAAAGATTTCAAGCTCAACAACCAAAGCCCTGTTTTTTCGGACTGGAGATTTATCTGTGAGAGTTGCGGAAACACTCGCGACCTTCGCCAACCAGACCCCTTTTCCTATGGCGTATTGGAACAAACGAGGCGTTCGGGAGGGCGTACCTTTGAGGGTATAGAAGTAAATATGCTGCCCGTATCCTATCGGGCTAACTCCGCATTTTATCCGCAAAAAGGCGCGTTCATTGAGTTTCAAGATCGCAGTGTTGTCGATCTCCTGCGCCATCAAAAATCCGGCGAATTGCTTCATGTCCTGGCGGATATTCATGACATTCCATTCACTCAACCATCTGAATCCGAAATAAAGTCAGCGTTGGAGGGCGCAGGACGGGACCCAGAATGGGAAGATTATTCAGGGCTGTTGGAATTTTCCGAGCGCGCAATTGCTTCGCGTGCGGAGTTGTTGCGAGCCGAAGCGGCAGAATTAAAAGAAGGCTGGTTTCGAGAAGGTCTTATTAATCGCGGCACTGTGCAAAGCGCTCCTCTGGCACGCGCTGTTACTGAACGACTAGAGTGGGCACGCCGTTACGATCCAATACGCCTCACAATTGAACATGATCGCTTCGTAAAGGAGCATATCGAGGAACGTAAAAGCCGACATGAAGCAGTAAATGTACTGGAACCAGACAGGTTGATTTGTGAATCGGTCGGAGACCCCGACGAAATGCAGCGCTATACAGAGACTATCAGACAATTATTGGAGCCGATTGGCATTTCCGAACTCGTATTAATACGTGGGTTGCCGATTTGCGAATTTAGTTTCGGCTACTCTCGTGTCTCCGCGACGCCGGTATATCACAGAGAATTCGGCGGTCGCAGTGTGGCTATGCCAGTGCGTCTAAATGCGTTCCCGTCATTACCACAGGCAAATGGCAATCGACGTCCCATTTATGTGACGCAGCAAAGGAATGAAGCTTTATACTTCCGGGTAGATGAATCGCGCATCCGTGCTTGGTTGGTTGCGAATGGCATCGCGGGAATACCCGAAGAAAGTCGGCGCGAGCTGGGCGCGACTTACCTCGAAACCTATTCAGATTTTGGGCCGTTTTTAGAGAATTATAAAGGGCGTGAAGGGCGCGGAGTGGCGCAACGTGAGATGTCCGCCTACACATATCTGCTATTACACAGTCTTTCACATCAGGTCATGCACGCTTTGGCTGATACCTCTGGTCTCGACCGGGATGCGCTCGGTGAATACATATTCCCAGCGGACTTCTCGTTTGTCGTGTACCGAAAGGGCATGACGCCGGATTTGGGGAATATCTCTGCAATGTGGCGTAATCACGCCAGCGCGTTTCTGAGACGAATTCTTGATCCCCGCCTACTCAGGTGCGGTTCAGGAACATTATGCGATACGCGCGGCGGTGCGTGTCCTGCGTGTATTATGGTCTCGGAAGTGACGTGCTTAGCTGCAAACCAGCTACTCTCGCGCGCCGCGCTACGTGGTGGCCCAGCCCCGCTCTGGGAGCCCTCGGATGCAGCGCCGTTGGTCGGAATTTTTGATCCGGAGTTGAGAGGATGACTGACAGTCTGATTGCACCCTCTGCAAGGGCTAGATTAGTTGTAACAATGCCTCAAGAACCAAGCAGAATAGCTAGTTCGCTGGCGAAGCACGCGGAAGCTTCATTTACAGCGCTTACGAACACTCAGGATGCTTTTATTCACCTGGCCAGACGTGCGAAAGATCGGCTTGTGGTGATGACGCCCTTCATTGATGTTTCCGGAGCGTCATGGGCCGGGGATTTGTTTGAGGCGACGAATGCTCCGAATAAGACCTTGATTGTTCGAGATGCAGCGCAGTTGGATGCATGCGGCACCCAAGGAACGCGCTTAAAAGCGCTGTCGAGTAATGTGTGGGATTACGCATTCTACGACTCCGGAGATAACAGTCAAACACAACTAGAAACATTTCACGCGAAGATTGTGTTGGCAGATGGAGCTGCGGCCTATGTGGGCTCTGCCAATTTTCTGCATCGTTCCCGCGAACACAATCTGGAATGCGGGTTTCTGCTGGATGGGGATGCAGTAGCTCCGGTCTCGATTCTAATAGATGCCGTGCTTGCAATGTTTTCTGAATAAAGGACTCTATTTTTCCAGAAGCTCCAAAAGAAAATTGTGTGCGAGTTAGAATTGTCAATAAATGGGGATTTCACTTATAAGAAACTCCGGACGAATTCTTTTTTCTGATGTCGCGTGCGGTTGTTTCCTGCGACCTAATGTTGGCTTTTGTGCCATTCCTTCTATGTCAAGCTGACACGCCCATGTCTGAAATGCCTACAAAGCCGAAAAAGAACTCGTTCGCAGAAATACACGCGCCGCCCTTTGCGCTACACTCATCATCACCGGCGCACTCAATAACGCATTGAAGCTGCTCGCTTTTCCGCCTTGACGATTCTTGGCTTCTAACGCGAATGTTCGTTCTAGATTAAGGAACGAACATCCATGACGCCGACCAAGATACTCATTGGACAGATTATTGTCGTTTTCGCTGTTGTGATTGGCGCCGTATGGGGCGCTACCCAATGGACGGCGGCGACTTTAAATCACGATCCGTGGCTCGGCGCGCCGTGGAAAACAGTTCTCGATATTAAAATTTATCACCCCTGGCGTTTGTTTCAGTGGTGGTATGCCTATGAAGCTTATGCACCGGCGGTCTTTAACAAGGCCGGCGCGATGGCGGCGATGGGCGGGTTTCTTGGTGCCGGAACGGCCGTCGCCGGATCGGTATGGCGGGCGCGACAATCGAAGAATGTAACCACCTATGGCTCGTCGCGATGGGCGGTCCGCAGCGAGGTCGCGAAATCAAAGCTCTACAAGCCGGCCGGCGTCTTTCTCGGGACTCATGAAAAACGCTATATCCGCCATGACGGACCTGAACATGTAATCGCTTTCGCCCCGACGCGGTCAGGGAAGGGCGTTGGGCTTGTCGTGCCGACGCTTCTTTCCTGGCCCGGCGGCGCCGTCATTCACGACATCAAGGGCGAAAACTGGGATCTGACCAGCGGCTGGCGGTCAGGTTTCTCCAAATGCGTTCGTTTTGATCCGACCGACCCGCAATCAGCGCGATTCAATCCGCTTCTGGAAGTGCGCAAAGGGCCGAACGAAGTCCGGGACGCGATGAATATTGCGGATATCCTCGTTGATCCCGACGGGCCCTATATCCGCAAGGATCATTG
>BQJH01000275.1 GCA_021604605.1 Hyphococcus sp. | reverse complement strand
TTTCACCGTCATCAGCGCCGCTCCCGCGATTGCTACAGTTTTAATAGTAGCGCATTGGCTCCCTCGCCACTACCGTTTGCCTTTCATTAGGAGCTTTTGTCATGCGCCTCATCCTGGTCCTTCTATTGCTCGCCGGTTTCGCATTCAAAGCGAGAGCCGAAACCGCCAATCCGGTCGTTGAGTGGAACGAACTGCTGCTTTCAACCGCGCAGGCTGAGGATGGGTTTTTGACGCTAAAGGGCGTGCGGGCCGCCGCGATCATGCATCTTGCAATCCACGACTCGCTCAACGCCATCGAAGATGAATTCAATACTTACGCCTATCATGACCGCGCGCCGTTGGCGGATCCGGGCGCGGCGCTCGCACACGCTGCTTATGACGTCGCTGCAGATCAATATCCAGACAAGGCTGCCGACTTCGCCGCGCTGCGCGACAGATGGCTCGCTAAGGTCGACGACAGCCGTGCGAAGTCCGCAGGCGCGGCGGTCGGCGCGGCTGCGGCGCGCGCCGCCCTCGCGAAGCGCGTTGGCGATAATTGGAACACTGAAGTCGAATATCAACTTCATCCGATGGGGCCGGGCGTCTATGCGGAGTTTCCCGATCACAGCGGCACGCCACAAGGCTTTGTCTTTGGCGCGGCGTGGGCGCACGCCAAAGGCTTTGCGCTCAAATCCGCCGATCAGTTTCGCGCGCCGCCTCCGCCGGCGATCGACAGCGACGCCTATGCGCGCGCGTTCAATGAAGTCAAGGAGGTGGGCCGCTTTCAGTCAATGACGCGCACCGCGGATCAAACACATCTTGCCTTGTGGTGGAAAGATTTTGCCGAGAATTCTCACAACCGCCTCGCGCGAAAACTGGCGGTCGAGGAGAAGCTGTCGCTTGCCGAAAGCGCGCGGCTGTTTGCGCTGATCAACATGGGCATTTTCGACGCTTATGTGAGCGTTTTTGAGAACAAGTTTCATTACAATCACTGGCGGCCCTATACGGCGATCCGCTGGGCTGAAAATGACGGCAATCCCGATACGGCGCCGGAGCCGACATGGAACAATACGCACCGCCACACTTACGCGTTCCCTTCCTATCCTTCCGCGCACGGCGCTGTTTGCGCGGCGGCGATGGCGGTGTTTTCGGATGTTTTCGGCGACGCTCGCAAATTCGAGATGGAGACAAAAACAGTCGATATCGCCGGACCTTTTTCCGAGCCTCTCGAAATGCATCCGCCGACGCGCCGTTTCAAAAGGTTTTCAAACGCCGCCGAGGAATGCGCGCTGTCACGGGTCTATCTTGGCATTCACTTCCGCTACGATTCGGTGGAAGGAACCAAGCTTGGCCGCGCCGTCGGCGAGAACGTCATCGACACCCTGCTGACGCGCCGTTGAAAACCGCTTGCCGACCGAGGTCCGTAAAAAAATGATTCCGCAGCGGGGCCGAATTTATTAGTCGGCGTTGACCAGGCGAATGTTTGTTGTCTGTGCGAGTAATAATCGAGAAATAAGGCGCTAATTCCCCTTTGAGAATTATCGCCGGCGTGTGGGCGGCCTTGAACGGCCATCGAAGGTCGCAGAGTCCGATGTGCGAATGTGGCGTAAACACTTCTGATTAAACGGCGCCTGCTGCTCTTAAAACTAATGGCAAGCGCATGATAAAGTCCAATACCTGTTCGAGAATCAAATTGGGGTTGCGCGCAAATTCTCGCTTAACATATTGGAATCATTAGCATGAGATAGTGGCTCCCTTCGTGAATGCGTATCGAACTTTATGCCAGGCGCCGGGGCCTGAATTCCAGGCAATTCTACGGGAACTGACCGCGATTTCGTGAATCGCCATCCCCTGTGCATTTAGGAAGGCCGACCATCTTGTAATTAACAAATAATTCTCGTAACTGTCATATTGTGACAGTATTGAGAATTTTATGAGCGGGCTGGTTTCACAAATTACAAGTGCCGGTTATGCTGATCGTGTCCTAAGCGATCAGCAAATTGGGCGCATTCTAGGCGGTAGCGATGACCGGCGCTATGGTCAGGTAAAGCGCGCCTTGCAGTCGGGAGCGCTCGTTCGGATCAAACGCGGCCTTTATGTTCTGGCTGAGCAATACCGCGAGCATCCTCTCCATCCGTTTGCACTCGCTCAGGCGCTGGTCTCAGGCAGTTATGTTTCCATGGAAACGGCTCTAGCCTTTCATGGCTGGATTCCAGAGGCCGTTTACACAACCGTCAGCGTAACGCCGGGCCGAAAATCCCAAGTGATTGACCATCCGAACTTTGGCCATTTCGAATTCAATCCGTTAGCGCTTCACAAATCGGGGTTCCTTGCGGGGGTTCAAAGACATGTCATCAGCGATCAAGCGATGCTCGCAGCGTCACCGCTGCGGGCGCTCATGGATTTGGTCGCCTTTCGGAAACAGGAATGGGAAGGTATTGCGTGGCTTGATAATGGAATGCGGATTAGCCAAGCGCATCTTGTTCAAATTCGTTCGAAAGACTTCTCGGAATTGCGAGACGTCTACAAGCACAAAGCCGTTAACGAGTTTTTGTCCCAGCTCGAACGTGAGGTCCGCGCCTTAAAATCAAGCAAAGCGCCGACACGGAAATGATCGTAGCAATGAATGAGATTATTCAGGCCCGATTAGCCAGTTACAAACCTGCCAATGATGTGGAAGCAGAGAATGCGACCAAGGAGATTATCCAGGAGATCGCGCTCTATGGGCTCTGGCGCGCAAAGTTTTTTGAACTTGCGGTTTTCCAGGGCGGCACCAGCTTGCGCATTCTTCATAAGCTGCCGCGGTTTTCTGAAGACCTGGATTTCATGTTGTTGGCGCCAGATCCGAAATTCGATTGGGCGCCTTTCCTGAAAATTCTTACAGAGACATTTGAAGAATATGGCCTGCAGCCCGAGGCGATTTCCAAGGAGCAAATGGACAAGCGCATTCGTAACGCGGTCATAAAAGATAATTCAATTGTTAATCAGCTGGATTTGTCTTTTGGCAACAGAGATTCGCGGAAAATCCTGAAAGTCAAACTGGAGATAGATGTTGAACCGCCCGCGCATTCGATTGACGCCTTTACATATCTCGATTTTCCGGTTGATTTTGAAGTGCGGCATCAGGATCTGGCGTCAAATTTTGCGTTAAAAATTCATGCGCTGCTGTGCCGGGAATATTTGAAGGGGCGCGATTGGTATGATTTCTCGTGGTATGTCGCACAAGGAATCTTTCCGAATTTGCCTCACCTTGAAGCGGCTTTACGTCAATTCGGCCCGTGGGCGGACGATGAAACACTCGTCGTGAATGTAGAGTGGCTCCAAACTGAAATGACTAAACGCATTCAGTCAATTGATTGGGACGACGCGAAAAAAGACGTCAATCGCTTCTTGCGCCCTACGGAAGCTGAATCTTTGAATCTTTGGAGCAGCCGGTTTTTTGAATCCAAGCTGGGCAAACTCGTAACAACGGGTCCGTAGCTTATTTGATCACGGATATGGTCGGTTCCGTTGCTTTAACCATTTCATTGACGAACTCGATATTGACTGAGATTAAGCGCGGAAGGAACAAGTTCGAGAATCAAATTGGGGGTCACACGCAATTTTGCGCTTAACATATTGAATTCATTAGCATGAGATAGTGGCTCCCCTTCGTGAACGCATATCGAACTTTATGTCAGGCTCCTAAGTCCGAATTTCGAGTGATTTTGCAGGAGGTTAGCACAATATTTTCGCCAGCATGCGTAAGGCCCATATAGTGCATGCGACAGGGCGGGAAATTGACTTCCTTTATGGGTCGGTTGGGCGGTGTATAATCATTGTGGTCTGCCACCGAAATAGTGGTCCGATGAATCTGTTAGTCTCGGCTTTGAATGAAGCGCTTGGGAAAGGTGGTCCAGGGTCAGCGTTATTTTCCGACTGCTGATTGTTCCATTGTGGTCCTGCAATTCCTTGCCTGTAAAGCATATTCCGAAGGTGCGATGTTTCCAAGGGCCATGTGAGGCCGGCTCTCAT
>BQJH01000274.1 GCA_021604605.1 Hyphococcus sp. | reverse complement strand
CTTTTGATTGGCTGCGAACATAAAGAGCAGCCAACAAAGACAACACTTCGCCAGTACTATCGTCCTCGCTTCCGGCCTTCGCAGCGTAATAAACTTTATCCGCATGACGAGCGACTGCGCCATAGTCGTCTTCTCGCCCTTTCGCTAAGTATGCAGGTACGGTTCGAGGAGTAACAAGAAACAAATCACTGCTTCCGTTTCCTTGTCCGTTTTTAGATACCCACTTACCAACATACGCTATTGCCTCATCAATCGAGCGCAACTGGATTTTTACGGCTTCAGGCTCTGAAAGATTTGAAACGTTTGGTTGGCTTTCATCGGAAAGTACGTAGAATTTTTGTTCTTCTGATCGAAAACCCTCAATTTTTATTTCAGGGTGAGAATTTACAAAACTGTGATTAATTTCATTTTTACAGTATTTTATTGTTGTCTTTCCATTATCAAATTCGAATTTTAAATTCGCTCCAAAGTTTTTCTTTAGGGCTTCAACTTGGGCAATATAGGTAGCTTTCTTATCCGTCGAAGTTTTGAGAAATAATTGCTCGGAATCAAAATGCGTGATCTCGTCACACCCAGGGTCTAATTTTGAATTGATTGCGAAATATTCTAACTTTATCGGAGATAAATCTGTTCGTGTTGGTTCACCTTCGCATTCACATTTCTCAACCTTCGCTACGGGTTCATCGCGTTTAAGTATAACTCGCATCAAAAATTCGTTTGCAAATTTTTCATACCCTTCCACAGTGTTCACAAAAATCCGGCCATCAATCTCATAGCTTTCCACAAACAGGGCTAATAATATTTCATTTGAAAAATTCCTATTCCAATAATCGCGAAACATCTGTGCCGAGATTGGGACATAAACGTTTTGAGCGCCTTTTTCTTCAGCAAAAGGATTAATTTCATAGGCTAACTTTGCAGTATTTGCCTGAGAAACACCCGCCTTGCTGCCAGAGAAGGGAAGTGGCGCATTCCCTAACCCCAAGGGAGAAAATTCCCCATCTGCAGTGAAAACAATATTTGGAGTCGCCGTAATCCCGGACACAGTCGTATAGGCGGTTGGCCATGAGTCTCGCGCTCTGAGAATGTTTGTTAAGATAACAGTGTTTGTCGCTTGCGTATAAGCTTCGTTTATACGCGCAGCGTTTTCACCCAAATTGTGTGACAATTGATGCGAAGCAATATGCGGCACTTGCCGCAATGCCCCACACCCGCTCAAAAATAATGAAACCGCAATGAGTGCGATACGAGTAATCATGGCTCTCCCCCATGCTATGTTGATCCCGTACGCAACTGCGCGTTTCTACAACTTATCATTGTAGGTGTCACCTGTTACGTCATCACATATTGATTACTTTCTTTGCTGCGTGCGCGTGCAGCAAAACCTAGAACCCATTTGTATACGTACTGTCAGAGTTTTCGTGAGTATCAATGCAATCGCATTTAGCTAACTCAAGCCATCATCTTCTCTATGGGCAGGACCAGTATCGCACTGGCGCCAAGTTTTTTTAGCTCTTCCAGCGTGTTCCAGAAAACACTTTCGCGGCAGACAGCATGGATCGCAACTTTATCCGGGCTGCCCGCAAGCTCTAATATTGTTGGCGCATCAGCGCCCGGTAAAAACTCCGTAATCGCTTCAATAGCACTACGGGGGGCGTTCATCATCACGTATTTTGCATCGCGCGAGGTCAAGACGCCATTGATACGCTTCAGAAGGGCGTCATATATCTCCTGCTTGCCTTGAGTGAACGCGTTCGCATTGCGGATTAACAGCGCTTCGGATGAGAAAACATTCGCAACAGGTTTTAATCCGTTTGCGTCCAATGTCGCGCCTGTGGAGACGATGTCACAAACCGTGTCCGCAATTTTCAAACGCGGCGCCACTTCAACCGACCCTTTCATGGTGACGGCGCGGGCGTTAACTCCCTCCTTTTCCAACCACGCACGGGTCAACGCCGGATAGGACGTGGCGATGCGTTTTCCTTCCAGCATCGTTGGGCTATCGAACGTCCAATCCTTCGGCGCGGCGAGCATCAATTGGCAACGGGCAAAACCAAGGGTCATCACCTCCTGCGCCGGTTTGTCCTGCGCGCCTTCGAGGCGCTCTTCTTCAAAAACATTCTGGCCGACAATACCGATATCGCAGGCGTCATCGGCGACAAATTCCGGGATGTCATCATCGCGCAACAAGAGAATGTCGATCGGCATCTCTCTGACGCGGCCATAGAGTTTGTCTTTGTCACGGGAAATCGTCAGGCCACAGCTTTTTAAAAGATCGAAGCTGCCCTCCGACAGGCGGCCGGATTTTTGGATGGCGATGCGTAACCGTTCTTCACTCACGGGGATTATCTCCTGAAAAATTAATCTGCTTATTGGCGGTCGAGGATAAGGCGGTAGCCTTGATGGTTTTCTTCGCGCAGGAAGCGTGCGACCCGGCCGATGGTTGTGGTGGAAGCGCCGGTTTCTGCCGCGATCTCCCGATAGGAATGCGCCCCTTGATCCAGCATCCAGGCGATGCGCCAACGCTCCGCAAAGGCGCCTATCTCCGCCGGCGTCGCCAAATCCCGCAAGAACCGCGCAACTTCATCGACGTTTTTCAGACCGGCAATCGCGGAGAATAAAGCGCCCTCGTCTTCTTCCCGCCGGGCATTCGCTTGCCTGTTGGCTGGTCCTCGCGTCATTTTACTACCCTTCGCTCCCGAAATCCCAGAAAGACGCAGATAGAGATAGAAACCTCACAGCGCTGTCCCGAGAGTTGTTTGAGTGTGTATTATCGTATTAACACAAGAATGCAACTTATTTACCCGTGATAGTTTGAGATGAAGGCAGCGAGATGAAAAAATCAGAGGTGAACAGACCGGAAATCATTCGGCCAAAACTCAGCGATGATCTGGCTCGATATCCGTGATACAGGGCGGCAAAAGTGATGCTCTCAAAACCCACGCAAAAACCCTGCTTGACCGCTTGCACCCTCCCGCCCTTTCCTCTATAGACCGCCGCTCATTCAGGAATTTTAGCCGCCGCGAGGGCCGGAAAGCCCGTCGCTGCGGCTGTTTTGCATTAAGGATGCGAGACTATGGCCGACGCTGACGTATATTACTGCGAACCCCGCGAAAAAACTGGAACAGGCGGCGCACGCGCCTCCCGCCGTGAAGGCTGGGTTCCAGGTGTGCTTTATGGCGGAGACGAAGAGCCTGTTGCGATTCGCTTGAAAAGCTCTGAAATTAACAAAGCCTTCCTCCACGGGAAACTGCGCCCCCAATTGGCGAAGATTGACGTACCTGGTGAAGACGGCCAGCAGCCGGTTATCCCGCGCGATATTCAAATCCATCCGGTTAAGGGCATGCCGGTTCATGTTGATTTTATGCGTGTGAGCGAAAAAACCCGCATCGACGTTGAAATTCAGGTTCGCTTTATCAACGAAGAAGAATCGCCGGGCCTGAAGCGCGGCGGCGTCTTGAACGTTGTGCGCCACACGGTTGATGTTTACGCCCCGGCGACTGCTATCCCGGAAGTATTTGAGTTTGACCTCACTGGTCTCGACATTGGCGATTCTATCCATGTTTCAGCGATCGATATGCCAAAAGGCGTAACATCCGTGATTCAGGATCGTGACTTCACGATCGCGACGATCGCGGCGCCATCTTCTGTTCGCTCTGCTGGCGACGATGAAGACGAAGCTGAAGATGCTGATGCAGAGGCAGCTGAGGGCGAAGAAGCAACAGCGGCTGAAGGTGAAGAAGGCGGCGACAAAGAATAATTCGCCACTCTTGACGATCCGTCATCGCCGTAAACGGAGCGGGGCATGATTATTCTCGCTGGTCTCGGCAATCCCGGAGAAAAATACGCTCGTCATCGTCACAATGTCGGTTTTCTGGCCGCTGACGCCATCGCCGATGCCCATGGATTTGGGCCCGCGCGCTCAAAATTTCAAAGTGAAATTCGCGAAGGGTTTTTAAGCGGACCTGCGGGCCGTGAAAAAGCGATCATTTTAAAACCCCA
>BQJH01000273.1 GCA_021604605.1 Hyphococcus sp. | reverse complement strand
ACAGCCGCCACTTTTTTATTGTCTTCTTTTTTCGGCGCCATCAGTCGATGAAGTCCAGCTCTTTTAATGCGGCTTGGACTTTTTCTTTCGCCTCATCGCTTGCGGGCGCCATTGGCAAGCGCGCCTCATCTGTACACAAACCGAGTAATGACAAGGCGTATTTTACCGGCGCGGGTGAAGCATCCGAAAAAAGAGCGTCGTGTAAAGGGGCAAGCCTGTCCTGAAACGAAAGCGCCTCAGCGTAATCGCCGCGCTGGCAAGCCTCATGCATTTGCGCGCAGAGCTCAGGCGCAACATTTGACGTAACGGAAATACAACCCCGTCCCCCCATGGCGTTGAAGCCAACGGCTGTCATGTCTTCGCCGGACAACTGAATAAAGTCTTTAGCGCAATGACGCCGTTGCAGAGCCACACGCGCAAGATCACCGGTTGCATCTTTAACACCGGCAATGCGCGGCAACTCAGAAAGCCTGGCGAGCGTTTCAACTGAAATTGTCACTGTTGTGCGGGCGGGAATATTATAAATATAAATCGGCAATGATGTTGCATCATGCAGCGCTTGATAATGTCCGAGCAGGCCTCGTTGGTTTGGCCGGTTGTAATATCCGGTCACAGCCAGCAATGCATTCGCGCCAAGACTTTCAACCCGCTGCGCCATCGATATTGAATAAGCCGTATCATTTGACCCGACACCGGCCATCACGGGCGCGCGCCCACCAGCCGCCTCTATACACAGAGCGATGACACGCTCGTGCTCTTCATCATTCAGCGTCGCTGATTCGCCCGTCGTCCCGACAGGCACAAGTGCTTTTGTACCCGCCTCGATCTGGCGATTGACCAGCCGTTTGAGGGCGATTTCGTCAACTTTACCCTCTCTGAAAGGGGTCACGAGGGCGGTAATAGACCCGGTAAATTGTTCCATTGGCTCATTTTTTCTGAATTGTGACCGATCGATAACCTCCAAACGCTAAATCAGCAAGGGACAGGCTGTTTTGATGCGCGCCAGTTTAGGCTAGTCTAGGCCAAGCTGCGTATATTGAGCGGGAGTATGGCATGACGGGATCAGCGCGCGAGTGTCTGATGAAAGGTATTTTTGTGGCGTTATCGTTGCTGGGGGCAATGATTGGGCTAGGGGCAATGATTACGACAAGCGCCTCAGCCTCAATGGAGACCACACCAAGGCTGAAACCACCGGCGCCGGGACCTGAATATCTGTCCCGAAGCGATCACGGCCTTTTATTGCTCATTGCTGACGCCTTGAAGAAGAAACAATTCTCACTGGCGCGCGGCAATATCCACAATATTCAAGACCCTATTGCGCGCAGCCTTGCCGAATGGATGTATTTCCGCGCAGAAGACCCTCTCGTCGATTTAAAATATGCCGATGAATTTTTGGACGCCCATGGCGACTGGCCTGCGGCAAGACGCATTCAAAATTTCGTCGAGGACCGTATTCCCCTCAAGGCGCCGTCAGACGATATTCTGGCATTTTTCGAAAGCCGCACTCCAGTTAGTGGTGATGGGCGTATTCGTTTGGCAAAGGCTCTACTCTCTCAGGGAGATGTTGACGCAGCAGAAGCACAAATCAAAGAAGCCTGGATCAATCATAATTTTTCCAGCAAGGAAGAAAAACGCATTCTGGCGACTTATGGCAATCGGCTGACAAAAGAAGATCATGCCGCACGTGTAGACCGGCTTTTGTGGGCGCGTCAGGTCACGAACGCACGGCGCGTTTTTTCCCGCCTCGACAAAGTTGAAAAACGAAAAGCGCAAGCCCGAGCCGCATTATTAATGCGCGCCGAAAGTGGCCCGCGCCTCTATCAAAAACTTCCCCGCGAAGATCAACTCGATAGCGGCGTTCTACACGCTGCTGTGCGTTACTACCGGCGGTCAGGCAACGAAATTATGGCTGTCGCTCTCGCTAGCGAGGCCCCGCAGGAACCGGGCCTGTTGCGCAATGGCGCCCGTTGGTGGGACGAGCGGCAATTGCTGATGCGTTGGGCCCTGAAAGAAGGCCGCTTCGGTGACGCCTATACGCTCGCCGCAAATCATGGACTTGAAGAAGGCGGCGACCTTGCGGAAGCTGAGTTTAACGCAGGCTGGATTGCATTGCGTTTTCTCAACGATTCAGCCCGGGCGGAAATGCACTTCCTCGCTCTCGCGTCTGCTGTGGGAACGCCCATCTCTTTATCGCGCGCCAATTATTGGCTCGGCCGGACGGCAGCCGCGCGCAATAATAAGGCTGAGGCCAACAAGTATTACAAAGAGGCCTCGCAATATTATTATTCATTCTATGGCCAGCTCGCTGCGGAAGAGTTAGGCGGGGCCGCACTGCAGAGTAAGTTTGGTCCTTTAGCAATTTCAACACCGACTGATCGGGCGTTATTTACATCACGCCCAACCGTTGCCGCCCTGCGCATGCTTTCCGATCTCAACCTTGATTATGAGTTTATGGTCTTTGCGTATCATGTGGACGATCAGCTTGAACGACCCGGCGAGTATATTGAGCTCGCCAAAATCACCAATGGCGAAGGCGCTCCGCATCTGACAGTGCGCGCCGGTAAAGTCGCCATCCAGCGCAAAGCATTCACGGCCGATGTCGCATACCCGGCTGTCTTTGTGCCGGAAGAAGCCAAACGGTTTGTCGCGCCGGAAATTATTCTTGGCTTATCGCGTCAGGAAAGCGAATTTAACCCTCGCGCTTTCTCACGCGCCGGCGCTCGCGGGATGATGCAACTCATTCCTTCCACGGCGCTCATCACAGCGCGCAAGGAGGGCCTTCGTTATTCGCGCACGGCCCTCCTCGATGATCCAGTCTACAATATGACGATCGGGTCAGCACACCTTTCCCACCTCATTGATCGCTTTGATGGCTCCCTAGCCCTGACCTTCGCCGCCTATAATGCCGGCGCGTCACGGGCCGATCAATGGATTGAAAGATATGGCGACCCGCGAAGCGCCAATGTCGATCCGGTTGACTGGATTGAGCTAGTGCCTTTCGCAGAGACAAGAAACTATATCCAGCGGGTTTTAGAAAACACGCAAGTCTATCGCGGGCGGTTGAACGATCAGCCAATCCCTGGATATTTGTCGCAAGATGTTGAACGGGCTGGACCAAAAGGGCGCATTGGCGCTTTATCTGTGCCGTCAGCAGTTCTCGCACAAAAAGCTGCCGGGTTTACGCCGCAGATCATCGCGCCAGTGCCAACGCGCACCATTGAACGCGCCGCCGCATACCGGCTTGCACAGATGGCGCCGCCGCCTGAGCCGGAACAAACAAGCGCTCCAATCGTGCAACAAGAAACAAGCAAGCCGACCAGCCGTCGCCAACGATCACGCTCTGCTCGCGCGAAAGCCAAACGCATCAAAGCGAGAAGACGGGGCGAGCCTGCTCAAACTGAAACACAAGCGCCGCCTGTAGAAGCCAACACGGCGATTGATAAGATTACGGTTCCATCTGCCGCTGAAGAGGCTGAGGCGCAGATCGAAATTGAAATTCCCGTTAATGAGCCAACCTCACCGACACCAATTGCCCTGACTGACGAGCCCGTAATTACCGACACGTCAGCGCAAGCGAAGAAAATTGAGGATATCCTCGCCCCATTGTCGCCCGAACTCGAAAACGATGATACCGTTCTCATTAATGAAGTCGCGTCGTCGCCCGATGCAGAATTTATTGGCAATAGCATTAATACCGAGACGCAAGACGGAGATATGACGCCTGAGGTTGTTACCGAATGGATGATGGAAGAGTGCCTCACCTACAGCGAATATCTTTCAAGCGACGAGGAAGACGAGCCTGCGGCTGCAGATCTCAACGCTCAGATGTTGGCCGAGGTTCAAGGCAACTCTACTGAGGTTGGCGCGTATAATTCTGAGACCAGAGCATCAAGCTGCGAGTAAAGAGACGCTTCTTTACCTGGCCGTAAATTTTGACGTTTCCCGCCTTGCCTTAAAGTCAATTTCCGGGCATGACCGGCGGTGGAGACGTGGCCGAGTGGTCGAAGGCGCTCCCCTGCTAAGGGAGTA
>BQJH01000272.1 GCA_021604605.1 Hyphococcus sp. | reverse complement strand
GCATCAATGGCGACGACCTCTGCGCCATTGATGCAGCGGAACGTAACATCAAAACCGCCCTAGCCCATGCCGCCCCGTTGGGGCTTGATATCAACTATCGCAACACGACGGTTGAAGACCTCGTTGCGGCTGGCGAGGCGCCGTTCGATATCGTCCTTAATCTGGAAGTCGTGGAACATGTCGCCGATGTCGATTTGTTTCTTGAGACGAGCGCCAAGCTGGTCAAACCCGGCGGCATGCTCATCATGGCGACCATAAACCGTACACTGAAGGCCTTGGCGTTAGCGAAAGTCGGCGCGGAGTATATTTTGCGATGGTTGCCCGCGGGCACTCATGACCCAAGCAAATTTGTAAAACCGGATGAAGCCAAAAGCGCCCTCACAAAGGCGGGCCTTACCGTCACCGCTGAAGCGGGCGTCACCTACAACCCCTTAATGGATATGTGGCGCATCGGCGAAGACACCAGCGTCAACTATATGCTGACGGCGGTGAAGGGCTGAGCAAACGTCCTTTTGATTTCAGCTGGCCACCTTGCTATGGTCCAGATCGAGAAATTGATCGGGGGTATTCGGTGATCAGATCATTACTAATTAGCCAATTCTTGTCTGTTGTTAGCTTTACATCAGCACTTGCATGTACGTGCAGCTCCTTGGACACAAAAGAACACTTTCGTGATGTTGATCTCGTTTTTGAAGGAAGAGTTCTTTCCTCAAAAATATACAAAAAAGATTGGATCATTAACACACCTGGCACGAACTCATATTCCATCACAGCACCGCAATCGACTATGACAACAGAATTCGAAGTAACAAGGCCATTGAAGGGTAGAGCTACCGCATCAAGAACAATCACTCACTCAAAAGCGACCGGTGGAAACTGTGGCATAAACTTCGCTCAAGGTGAAATATATCGCGTGTTCGCTTATCGCGCCTCAGGAACCTTTACAACTAGCGGCTGCACATTATCAGGTCAGATTAATTCTATTAAAGATTACGAATTCTATGGCAAAGATATTCGCAAAAAGATTCTTGATGAAAAGCTTTCTAGAGAAACCAGAGAAGAGGAACTATCAGAATACGAATATTTCGCATACTATAAGGAACAAATGAAACGCAATGAGAGGTTTTTTAAAGCGTATGCTACGTTGATCGAGGAATATACTAACCTGAAATCACTCGACTATTTTTTTTATAGAATAGATCTGATGGAAAAATCGAATGACTATGAGAATCTTGCCGAAACATATTTGAGTGCAACAAAAATTGCACCCCATGCGCCACTATACCATGTGGGTGCCGGTCAAAACTTCTTAAAAGCAGAATTATACGCCGAGAGCATACCTCATTTTCTAACGGCTCTAAGCCTAGACCCAAACAACACAGCCGCAAAAATCGGATACGCCACGGCGAACCTTGTCGTTAACAATACCCTGGACAATACTAATTCTGATTACACCGACATTACCGCTGAGCGAATTGACCTCACGGAAAAACGCGCAAACACGATAGACCTTTCAGGCGGCGAATTTTATCAGCTGATACTAGATGAGGCAAGAATATCTCATCTACGTTTAGTCAATTCAAAAATCTATGGCGGCAGCTTTAAAAATGCGACTCTAAAAACAGCTCGGTTGGATGCATCTGATATTTCAGATGATGTGGATTTTTCTCGGGTCGATTTTCAAAACGCAAGCTTTTTGAACGGCAAATTTTTAAGTGTGAATTTTTCAAATTCAAATTTCATAAGCGCCAACGCACAACACGGTTTGTTCGAAAGAGCTAACCTTTCGAATACGAAACTGGATCAAGCTAATTTTAGCAATGCATTAATGAGTGGCGTTAATTTGAGCTATGCTACACTTGGTTCTGTTAGTTTTAAGAATGCGAAACTTGGCCGAGCATTGCTGGCTGGAACTGATCTTAGACGCGTCAATTTGGAAGGCGCCGATATTACTGGCGCAAGAATTAATTGCTCAACCAAACTACCTCGCGAAATGGATGTGAAAGAAAGCCAGTTAATCCCCATTGATCCAAAATGCGGAAGAAAACCACAAAATCGAGATTTTTCAAACAAGTCATGGACCTGGAGCATCTTTTCCAAGATGGATTTGAGAGGTGCAAATTTCACGAATGCGAATTTTGATGGGACAGACTTTCATAATAGCCAATTACAGGGCGCAGACTTCTCCGGTGCCGATGGTAGTGCAAACTTTATGGGGTCGGATTTAACAGGCGCGTCTTTTGCGAGCTCAACAATCGCAGCAGTTTTTCATGGGGCTCCCAATAGGAAAAATAACTCTGTCATGATTCCTGCTGCCACTTTGATTGATGTAAATTTCGCAGCCGCAACATTAGCTACACGAATGTTTCTCGGCAACGAGTACTACTTTGAACCAGAGATGAAAGTAACAGGATCCGTATTCGAAGATGCTTTAATATCATGCACCACCAAGTATCACCTAAGGGATATAGAGTTTTATAGCAATGAGAGATACAAACGAGGTTGGTTTTCGGAAGTGAGTGAAGAGGAACAAAAAAGCATTGAAGCCCGCGCAAAGAAAGACCACGACTTTGCCGTCAAGTGGATGGCGGCAGAGGGCGCCTTTGTTCGCCAGATAAAATCTGACTGGCCGACAGCCAAATTTGGCGAACAATGCGATGTGCATTTTCAAAATATCGTACCTGGATCAGTAACTCCGAACTAAGTCTTTTCAGCCTTTAAACTAAAATCTTCCGGCGGCGCCTTTACAACATCTCCCTGTGCGCCAGCGCACAGCCCTTGCCCGCGCTCTTGTTCTATCTTCTCTTTACAAAGGAGAAGAGCTATGACACGCCAGCAAGGTATGAGACCTATAAATTTTGCACGCCCCTCCCGCAAAAGTCTCCTCGTCGCGAGCCTTGCTGGTGTGGTCATGGCCATCACTGCAATTCACGATTTTTATGTATATTAGCATTCGAGCAACAACGCCTGTGTGAAATGGGATGCCTATCATTGAATTCTTTTCACAATTGGATTGGCGCGCCTTCCTTTTAGCAATGGTGATTATTGAGCTCACACCCGGCCCTAATATGGGCTGGTTGTCATCGATTTCAGCACAACATGGGCGACGTGTCGGCCTGATTGCGGTTGCCGGCGTAACGCTCGGCTTAGCGGTTCAGGTCTTGGCCGCAGCGACAGGGCTTGCAACCATAATTTCTGGCCTCCCCGTTGTTTATGATCTCATTCGATGGGCAGGCGTCGCATTCATGTTATGGCTGGCTTGGGAAGCGTATTCAAAAACCGGATCATCATCTCCCGTTTACGGCTTGTCGTCCAAAAGTTTTAAACAAGGGGTCATCGCCAATTTATTAAACCCGAAAGCTCTTGTCTTTTACGTGGTTGTCGTTGGACAATTCGCAGACCCGAAACTGGGTTCCATGTGGTGGCAGCTGATCATGCTTGGCGCGATACACTTATGTATCGCCATCGCCGTTCACGTCGCTATCGTTTTATTAGCGGCAAGCCTTGGGCACATATTTGAAAGCTGGCGCTCATCCCTCGGTGCACGTTTAGGTTTTTCAATTAGCCTCGTTGCCGTCGCACTCTGGCTTGCGATTTCGACCGGTTAATAATTCGAGTTTTTGCCTCGCTCAATTGTCCTTCGCCGCTTGTGCTATCGGATCAAGCGCATCCCAGTTTTCCTGAATCGCCGCTTTCGTGACGTTATATCCGTCTGACACGGCTTCATCATATTCCTCCCAGTCGCGCAACTCAACGCCGGGCACGCTCGGTGCAATCATGATGTCAGCGGGGTGAACCTTTAACGTGCGTTCATGGCGCGCTGTCGCTGTACGCATTAACAGCGAAACAATGGGAGGCGCAGCCTTCACACCATGTTGCGCAATCCACGTGAAAAAGTTCGGCGGATCACGAAACGCTTCGATATCAATGGTGCCGCGCCGGGCGACATCGATGCCGATTGTCAGCCCGCGATGCACACCCGCCATCACATCTGTTGGGAAATTGTTGATCACCGCGCCGTCAACCAGCAAGGCGTCA
>BQJH01000271.1 GCA_021604605.1 Hyphococcus sp. | reverse complement strand
TGGCGATGTTATGTTCGACGTGGTTCGGTTCTATGCAGAAAAACTTGCCGCCAACAGTTTCGGATTGGATGGTCCGTTTGCGCTTATGACCGCCCACAGGGCTGAGAATACGGACGACCCAATTCGGCTTGCCGGTTTAGCTGAAGGCGTCGGCAGGATTGGGCTGCAAGTTTTATTCCCTGTCCACCCGCGAACAAAGAATGCCCTCGAGAAATTCGGCGTTGCCTTGCCGCCTAACGTTACAGCCATCGATCCTTTGTCTTACAAGGAAACTCTTGCCGCTATAAAGGCGTCGCAATTAATTCTAACGGACTCCGGCGGGCTTCAAAAAGAAGCTTTTTACATGGGTCGCCCTTGCGTCACGTTGCGCGATGAAACTGAATGGATTGAGCTTGTAGAGATCGGAGTGAATCGGCTCGCCGGATGTGATCCGGATAAAATCGCTACTGCGGCTCTTGCCCTACTGAATACGCCTCTCTCAGAAGCAACCCCTTATGGTGATGGCGACGCTGCGGGCTCCTTGTTGGAAATTGTTGCTGAATCCTTCAAATAGATAGTGTGTGCTTGTTGCATCTAGGTGATTACAATAGCCTGTTGTTGAGCTTTCTGGTGGGTTGAGCTTTGAAGACGTAGGCAGTGCATAGTGGTTTTAAGGGTGCGTATTATAATGTTGACTGGATCGAGACTACACTGCCTAGCGGCTCGATTGGGTCTTTGCATTAAGAGCGTTTGCAGCTATTTAACGGTGACCTTCCGGATATACAGAACCCGAACATTTCAAGCCTATTTTGCGTCATGAATCAGTCAAGCAAGCAGTACACCGTCGATGACGGCGTGCAGATGATTGGCCCATTATTGGTTGTGCTTTCGGACGTCGATGATGCTGCCGTTACGCCGTCTTTGAATCAGTTTGGCGGCGCAGTCGCAGCATTTCTTGAAATGTATGGGTTTGGTATGCATGCGGCGGTTACACCGGCAAACGCTCGTGTAGCCCTTACATCAAAGAAGTGGGCAGCGGCGATTATTTTGCATCAATCTGATTGGTCAATGATTGAGAGCCTTACTGACCTATTCGAACGGCATACAGGCGCCTATTTCCTTGAAGGACCTATCTCAACAGAACTTGCTGCTAAAATTGGCCTCTCAGTTGCCCCGGTTAGGGGCAACCAGCTTTTTGAGGCTGTCACCCCACCCGGGCGTCTCTCTGAGCACTTACAAACGTGCTTTGACGGATACATTCGCGGGGAAGCGATTTCGCTGGAGCCAATTATATCCAGCGTTGGCCGCATTGAGGTTGACGCGTCTGGCAAGAAAACCGTCCGCGAGGAAGCGATCACCAGTGCGTTTCACAATAGTATATCGAATTGCCAGAATATCGTTGGCTTTGATGAAGTTTTTTTGACGCTTCCGAGCGTCAACGCATCTATTTTGGGACGCAAAGGAAAGTCGGTCGTGGCAGGTGCGCCATTGTTTAATTTGGTTTGCCAACGGCTTGGCGTCCCCTCAATGCCTGCGCCCTGGCGACGCGCAACCGGAGAACGCAATGGTGAAAACCTTGATCTGTTACTTCTGTTATCGCTAGGGCAAACAGCGGCTGCGCATGGATGTCCGCTAGTTTCGATCGAGCCGTGGCCCGACGGTGTAGCTCATCCGATAACCCTGCGCCATGACGTAGATAGGCCAGTCGCCTCTGCTGATTGGGAGAGGCTGCTCAATTGGCAGGATCAAGCTGGTATTCGACCAACATGGTACTACCTTAGCAGTACGGTAGACAAAGGACGTATTGCCGAGACTGTAGCTCGAGGACATGAAATCGCCCTTCATTATACAAACCTTCAAAAGAAGGGGGCGGCAGAGCATGATGTGCTGCTGCAAGCTGTCATCTCCACTGGTAGCCATGTGGTTGGCGCCAGTTGTCACGGGGGTAACTATCATGGCGCGCGCGACCTTATGTGGTTGGAGCAGGCAGGTTTTCAGTATGCAGAAGTATTGACGCGGTGCGCTTTTTTTCCGTTTCGTGCAGTCAGTGCTGATAACGACAATGCGTGGGCTTCTGGGAGCAATATTTGGGCCGTTGCGAGGCACCTTTCTGTCGATAAGAAAATGTCACCGCCTGAAGCGGACTTCGGTTACGGCTTGCGTACACGAGCGGCGCGGACGCGGTTCGGGGCGCATGCCGTGATTATGAATCACCCGGATATTAATTTTGAAGCAACAGTTGCAGCTGTTGAGTCATACCAAGGTGCAGGAGTTGAATGCTGGACACAAGCAGAAGTGATTGAGTGGTGGCGTGAAACGCATATGACCGGAGCTATTCACATCCGTTACACCTGTGGATCAGACGGTTTTCGATTGAGTACGAGCCAGCAGCAGCGACGAGCACCGGTTCTGCGTGTATGGGCTGATGTCATTGCGCCTAACGGTGCAAAAAAAAGCAACGCCTTTGGTCCTGTTCACACGTTGTTTCCGGCTGACCGCGAAGCTCATTTTCTATTGAGGGATACCGTGTAATGAAGCGTGATGGCCGTTTCCGGTTTGAACCATTCCGGTTGCGTCGTGGCGCCCAGCAATCAATCAAGTTGGTCTGTGGCGCGTTTGGTTGCGATGCGAAGGTTGTTGCAACGCGCGGGCGTGCGCGCATTTTTGAAACCAAACTATCACGTGATGCGGATGGCGTTGAATTCGTAAATCTCGATATTCCACCAGACTCGATAGAGGGTTACTATACGCTTGTCGTGACGCCTGTTGATGGCAAGCCAATCGTTATTAGAAACGCCTTCATGGTGCTTGATCCTCAGCACCATAACGACCGCTATCCGATGCTCATCGAGTATGAAAAGTGGGGATATGTGATCGCCGATGACGGCATCCCCATGAAAGACATGCCTGGCTCTGTCGGATTTGTTCGTCACCCACTCGTCGTGACCTATTTTCTCAACGAATACTATAAGCGACTAGGGGGCGATCCGTCGCGAGACGACTACCGCGATGGTGTAATACGCCTTTTAGGCTGGCTAAAAGCTGCGGTTAGCGACGGCCCCCGCGGCTCTTTACTTCTTCGCCATGAATTTCCTTTGGATAGTTTTGATCTAGCCCCCGGATGGATTTCAGGGCTCACGCAAGGGCGAGTTGCCGAATGTTTTTTGATTGGCGCAAATATCACAGGCAACGAGGAGTATCGCCATCTGGCGGCCCGCATGATGGAAATCTACCATGTTTCTGTCAGCGAGGGCGGTCTTTTGGCGACTGACAAGCTCGGCCACGTGTCCATTGAAGAATACCCGTCGGAACCTGCCTCTTGGGCGCTCAATGGAATCGGCTCGGCAATTGCGTCGTTGGAAAAAATTGCTCATGCCGTTGAAATTGATTGGGCAGACGACTTAATCGAACGTGTGTGTAACTCGCTCGAGGCCAAAATACCGCTTTTTGACGCGCCTAATTATCCGGGCAGCAAGGTGCAGCTCGCGCTGAAACGTCGATTGGGTTTTGTTTTCAAGTCCGCACCAAAGCCGCAAACGATAATTGCAAAAGTTGCAAGTAAAATTACTCGATCGAAGTCAAGGCTTGGTGAAGAAGGAGGCGCGACTTTATTCGAAGTCAAGTTTACGCCTCCCTTAAGCGATCCCTATACGGTCAGGCTATGCCCCAACGGAAACAGCGCCTCAGCCGACTTAACGCTCCATTCTACACCAGTTTGGCGAGACAGTTTTGTTGACGGCAATGTCGACTTCGATGATTGGACACGCTCACAAAGTACTTTGGTTACAATTGATATTGAAGCTACCACCGACGGCATTTTTGCGGTCTATGCGAAAGAGCCGGAAGGTGACGTTGTCATCTTTGAACGCTCTCTCCATGCAGGTCGACAACGCTTCGATGTGGAGATCGACTGGAACGATGTCTATACTCATGGTGTTGGTAGGACGGCGAGGTTTGACGAGTATTATCACGAAACCAATCTGGCTTGGATGTGGAACATTTCGCGTTATGGAATGAAACCTAGGCTGACACATGTTGCTCGGCGTTGGTTGTTAAGTTTCAAGCTTGG
>BQJH01000270.1 GCA_021604605.1 Hyphococcus sp. | reverse complement strand
CTCGAGCGGGCCCAAGCACCTTTCCGTAATGCTTCGCCTGCTGAACAATTTTACGGAACTTTGCATCATTCAGGTAAGGACGAAAACTACGCTCCAACGCGCGCAATCGACGCAACGCAACCCGCATTTGTTGAACAGCTTTTGGGTTACGCGCCTCGGTGATAAGCGGTGCGAGAAAACAAATCCGATCCGCCATCAACATCAAATGCCGATGCAATGCCTCCCCTCCGGTTTCCTCGCCAGTGAAGTCAGTTTTAGGTGACTTAAAGAGGTGATATTCCCCGCCAATACAGAAGTTTTTTGCAAATGCCTCCGGGGGCTGTCTTGAAAGACGCAAAGAAGCGTTCGAAACAAACAACCGGCCCAGATCAAAGAGGTCCGCTGACGGTCCCTCCTTCAAAGTCAGCGTCACTTCCGCAAGAGCAACAGAGTTGATGAGATTGCCGCCCGAACATACCTCGACACGACCAAGATCTATGTTGAGATCGACCAGCGAAGCGCCAAAGCGAACAGGCTGTGACCAGCGGTCGAAAACAGTTGATATGCTGGGTTCTGGTCCCGAAGCCCCCTCCGGAGGCTGATCGACCTCGACAGGATAGGTCTCGTTGTGTCGGGTCCACGCGCCCTTCCCAGCCGATAATGCCCGCAAAAACAACCCGTTGCGCAAACTCGCCACGACAGTTGGCGAACCTGCCAGCTTCAGCTCTAATTCTGATGTTCCCCGCGCCATGTCAGGCGAATACTCCGCACAAACCCAAGGGGTTAGCTTACCCCAGCGGTCTACCCACGCCTATCCTGCACATTGTGCGCCTGCAGCAAAAGCTACAAACGAGGGTTTTTGGCCCTACTTGTTGCCCTGAGCCGCTTTCAGAGCCTCCGACGGGTCAATTCTGCCGTCATACAAAGCCCGCCCGATAATCACGCCCTCAATGTTTTTATGAGCGCCCTGTAGGGCCTTGATGTCCTCAACTGATGCGACGCCGCCAGAGGCGATTACCGGTATGGCCAACGCTTCAGCAAGCGCTGAAGTCGCGCCCACATTGACCCCTGTGAGAGCGCCATCGCGGCCAATATCTGTATAGACGATTGCAGCAACCCCCTGATCCTCAAACCGTTTTCCGATCTCCAGCGCGGTATGGCCTGTATCACCGTCCCAGCCGTCGGTTTTGACACGGCCATCCTTTGCATCGACCCCCACGACAACTTGCCCAGGGAACGTAGTAGCTGCTTTTTGAACGAACTCAGCATCTCGCACCGCGGCCGTACCCAGAATAACACGGGCCATCCCGAGCCCAAGCCAATGCTCAACCGCAGCCATATCTCGAATGCCGCCGCCCAGTTGCGCTTTGCAGCCGGTTGATTTGAGTATGGCCTGAACTGCAACGGCATTTTCAGACTGTCCCGCAAAAGCGCCGTCTAAGTCTACAATATGAACCCACGCAAATCCCGCCTGAGCAAAGGACGCCGCTTGTGACGCTGGGTCCTCATTATAGATGGTGGCTTTGTCCATCTGCCCATGGAGAAGGCGGACACACTTGCCCACCTTTAAGTCGATTGCAGGGTAAAGGGTCAATCGCCGGGTCATGTCGGGGTCCATTGCAGAAAGTTCTTTAAAAGAGCGATTCCGGCATGTTGGCTTTTTTCTGGATGGAACTGAACGCCGACAATGTTGTCGCGCGCCACGCACGCAGTAATCGCACCACCATAGTCGCAAACACCAGCTAAATGAGCATCATTTTCGACTTCGAAATGATAGGAATGAGCGAAGTAAAATGCCTCGCCATCGAGCCCATCCATAACCGGGTGAGGGGTCAGAACGGAGATCTCACTCCACCCCATATGCGGGCTCCGAAGCTCCGGATTACGGCGGTCCAGACTCCGTACATTCCCAACAATCCAGCCTAAGCCCTTGCTGGCGCCAAATTCATGGCCCTGATCGGCCAAAAGCTGCATGCCAACACAAATCCCCAGAAAAGGCCGCGCCACAACCAAAGCGTTGTGTTCAACTGCTTCCAGCATACCGGGACGGTCAGACAGAGCCTTCATGCAGGCCCCAAAAGCCCCAACGCCCGGCAATACCAGCCTGTCTGCAATCCGAATTTGCTCCGGCTCGCCGGTTACTTCAAAAACTATTGCAGCACCCAGTTCGCGCGCCGCTCGCTCAAACGCCTTCTCAACTGAGCGCAGGTTACCGGACCCATAATCAATAATTGCAATGCGCTGCACCATGGCGCGCTTTTACGCACGGAAACCACCAACGGGAAGCGGGTAGGGCGCAAAAAAACGGCGCACCGACCGGTACGCCGTTTTCTGGGGCTGTTTTAGTTCTAAGCCTCCGGGAAGCAGGCTGCGATTGCTTCCTTTGCCCCGTCGCTTAATGCTGCAAGATCATCAGGACCTGTAACCGCCAGAATTTCTTCCGCTGCGGAGGCGTCGGCTGTTTCACCAAGGCATGAGCACCCGGAATTGTCAGTGCCGTTTTCTTCTGCGTAAGTCATGCATTTGTCTTCAACTTCATTGGCGTAAGCCGGAGAAGCGAGAAGGGCGGCGCTGAACGCCAAAGCCAGTGTCTTATTCATGATATATCTCCCTTTGAATTGCCGCCTCTTAAGAGCGCGTGCATTTGTCCATTGCCGCCTGAGCCTCGCTCGAGGCTGAATCATACCGTTCCTGCGGATCAGCAATTTCACCCAGCGCCTGAAACTCTTCGATCAGCGACGGATTTTCCATAATTTCTGCTTCGAGACAGCTGCACCCTGAGGAATCGCGCCCTTCCGCTTCCAGCGCCGCGACGCAAGCGTCTTCCCATTCTCCAGCGAATGATGCTGATGACAGCATACCGATCCCAGCCGCACAGGCTGCTAAAACTTTGAATTTCATAGAGTTTGCCCTTGTTGGTCTCGCGCCTGAAAATAAAAACGAATACGCAACAAGAAGGCGCTGTTGATAAAACCCAGCCAATAGCGATTGGACCCAATGTCAGGGGCGGCGTCAATCAGTTTTGACACCATCGAGCCTTAACAAGTTGTAGCCATCAAGATCAGCTGCCAAGCGAGCCTTTGGTGGATGGGGCGCTGTCCCCAGCACGTGGGTCTAATTCCACCGCATCCCGAAACGCTCTCGCCAAAGCCTTATAGCAGCTCTCGATGATATGGTGAGAGTTCTCGCCGTAGATGTTTTCGACATGGAGGCACAAACCAGCATTGGTCGCGAAGGCATGGAACCACTCTTTAAAAAGCTCGGTGTCCATGTCGCCAATTTTTGGTCGGCTGAAAGCAACATTCCAAACCAGATAAGGGCGTTTGGAAATATCGATGGCGGCTCGGGACAATGTTTCATCCATCGGGATATAAGCCTGCGCAAAACGGCGAATGCCGGCGCAATCACCCAGCGCCTTCGCTGCGGCTTGTCCCATCACGATGCCCACATCCTCAACCGTGTGGTGCATATCAATGTGCAAGTCGCCTTCCGCCCGAACCTTGAGGTCAATCATTGAGTGCTTGGCAAACGCCTCAAGCATATGATCGAAAAAGCCGATGCCCGTCTCAATGTCATATTCACCGGAACCATCAAGTTCGAGCGCAACAAAAATCTCGGTTTCCCGGGTTTTTCTTTCAACTGTCGCCGCTCGCATGGCGGGCTCCTTTTCACATCGTCTTTGTTCCGCTAAGGAACGCCGAATGCGTTGATACTTATTGAATTTTTTCAAGAACGTCCAATCTAGCAAAGCAGAAACTGGAGTTAGTAATGAGTGAAGCCACAATGCACGGCACAACTATCCTCGCTGTTAGGCGCGGCGAAACAGTTTGCGTTGGTGGGGACGGGCAGGTGAGCCTTGGGCAAACCGTAGTCAAAGGGGACGCCAAAAAGGTTCGACCGCTCGCAGGGGGGCGCGTCATTGCCGGCTTTGCCGGGGCGACGGCAGACGCCTTCACTCTGCTTGAACGCCTTGACGCCAAGCTGGAGCAATATCCTGAGCAATTGACAAGAGCCTGCGTTGAGCTTGCCAAAGACTGGCGCACAGATCGCTATCTACGTCGCCTGGAAGCGATGATGA
>BQJH01000269.1 GCA_021604605.1 Hyphococcus sp. | reverse complement strand
GCCGCGGCTGCGATATGATAAACATAGTCGTTCCAGGCGCTTGCCTTATCGCCCAGCACAATATCGTAGACAGAGATATTTGGATTGGCCGCCGCGAGACTGTTGGCAACAGCAACGGTCTGATCTGCGCAGCCATTGGCGAGAATGTGTGCGTGATAGGTGTGGCCCGCAGCCGCGCTCTCCAGCGCTGCTATACAGGCAGGCAGTAATTCCTCTTCATTGTGAGCGAATATGCAGATTGAAATCGTCATTAAGGATAATCAGAGCAAGAACCATGCAACGATTTGCGCCCCTCCTTGGAGATGGTTAACGACCGCGTTCTTCTTCTGCTTCTTTTTCATCGCGAAGGTCTGAACGGCGCAGATATTTTGCCAACCAACGGGGTAATTTTTTCTCCAGCCTGACCAATTGCCGGTCGAGCCAACGCCAGCGTCGGCGCATCCATCGAAGGAGGTCAGGCGCTGACGCTGCGAGCAGGAAAAAACCCAGTGCAATAAAAACGATCCCGAAAGGGATGGGTGTTGGTGTCGTGATAATGCCGATCAGGATTAAGAGGATAGCAAAAAGCGAGACAAAGAATTTGAAAATCGCTCTGAAGATTGTGTTGCGCACAAAAGCCGCCATTTCTTAACTGAGTAGTCGCCAGACACGACCTGCTGGCTCCGCTTGGGAATAGACTAACGGCGGTGTAAGCTGCCGCCAAGCCATCCGAAAGGAGATAGTCAATTGTCCCAGTCTCACGCAGATAATGCCCCTCAGGCTAAGTTTAAAGCCATGACAGAAGGAAGTCAGGAAGACTGGATGGCGATTGCCAGCCAGTTTCTCCCTTTCGCCGCAAATGGCGGCAAGCGCGTTCTCGATCACTTGCGATTATTAGATGGGGATTATGGCGGCTTTCCTGTGGATCGTCTGGAGCACTCCCTGCAGACGGCGACCAGAGCGTTTAAAGATGGCCGTGATGAGGAATATGTCGTCTGCGCGCTACTGCATGATATTGGCGACACGCTGGGCGCTTACAATCACCCTGATATTGCCGCCGCAATCCTGAAACCTTTTGTGTCGGAGAAAAACCACTGGATGGTGGAAAAGCATGGGATTTTTCAAGGATATTACTTTTTCCACTTTCTTGGCATGGATCGGGATATGCGTGATCAGTATAAAGATCACCCATATTATAACTATACTCATGAATTTTGCGAGAAATATGATCAAGCAGCATTCGACGCCAAGTACGAATCCATGCCCCTGGAAGCTTTTGAGCCCATGGTCATGAAGCTATTTGAAACGCCCAAAAACTCAGTCTATGGACCGGCAGCCGGCGTAGAATAGGCGCTCACTTGCGATGTTTTTAGGTGTACAATTTAAGATGGCTTGTAAAACCACATGACTTCATCACTCGACGACCGACGCAAGAAACTTCTTTATCAGGCGACATATCGCGGATTTAAGGAAGCCGATCTTCTGATCGGTGGTTTTGCGAAAGCCCATCTCGCCAATCTTACCGATAGTGAGTTGGACGAGTTCGAAGCGCTTCTTCACCTGAACGACCATGATCTTTATAATTGGGCTACAGGTAAGGTAGAGCGACCGGATGATATTGACGGCCCGGTTTTTAAAAAATTACAAGCCTTCAAGCTGTGAGTTTAGAGCGATAGCACATTGCGCCTGACGCAAGGACCGCTTAAATCATAGGCTGAATTTATGGCAATGAACGCGGTGCTTCAAATCGGAGCCCCGCGCATTTTGCGTTGCGAGTAGAGCTAGTCGAGATGTCAAAAACAGCGGAAAAAATGGTCTCAGGTGTTGCCCAGATCAGTGCAGCTGATGCATGGCGCAAACAGGGACGGTTGCCGGTTTACGGCGCTCCTGAAGGCGCTGACGCGATGGCTGTTGCCGATGCCGCGCGGGCGCTTGATGGTCTCGTCCTGCATATAGCCCGCGATGGTGCGCGCGCGGCGGCGATGATCCAGACATTGCAATTTTTTGCCCCGGACATTCCCGTTCTTGAATACCCCGCCTGGGATTGTTTGCCTTATGATCGCGTTTCGCCTTCCGGCGCTGTCTCTTCCAGGCGCATGGCCGCTTTAGCTGCGGTAACTGCTCTTAATGAGGCTGGTCCCGTGATCATGGTGACATCGGTTAATGCGGCGACCCAAAGAACGCCCCCGCGCGACGTCATTGAAAACGCGGCGATGTCGCTTGCTCCGGGCGCAACCATCAACATGGACAGACTGACAACCTATCTGGCAGCAAACGGATATGCGCGTTCCTCGACAGTGCGAGAGCGCGGTGAATTTGCCGTGCGGGGCGGTCTGGTTGATATCTTTCCACCGGGCGCTGATGAGCCGGTAAGGTTAGACTTTTTTGGCGATAGTCTGGAAACGGTGCGCGCCTTTGATGCCGCGAGCCAACGCACAACCCGGCAGCTAAAACGGTTTGACCTTTCTGCGGCCAGCGAAATTCTGCTGACTGAGGAAACGATCACCCGTTTTCGAACCGGCTATGTGAAGACCTTTGGCCCGGCCGGAGATGACCCGCTTTATGAGGCGATTAGTGCGGGGCGAATGCATGCCGGCGCTGAGCACTGGCTGGCGCTGTTTTATGAAAAGACGGAAACCCTTTTTGACTTTATCGAGGAAGGGTTGGTCTTTCTGGATCATCAGGCTGATGAAGCCGTCGAGGCGCGGTTTGGCGCCATCTCCGATCACTATGATGCTCGGGCGGAAGACGCAGAAGCGCGAAAGCCGCGCAATTCTGAATTTTCGGCGCCAGCCTATCGTCCTTTGTCGCCTGAGATTTCCTATTTAACGCCTGAAGAATGGTCGGCGCGTCTTTCCACAACAAACTTGCGACCGCTTTCACCTTTTGGCCCACAGGAAAATCAGCGTTGTTACAATCTGGGGGCAAAGGTCGGGCGTAGCTTTGCAGCGGAGCGGGCGGCGGAAAAAACCAATGTCTTTGACGCCGTCATTGAGCATGCAGAAAACTTGAGTAAGCGCGGTGTCAAACCGATCATCGCCTGTTGGACGGAAGGCTCGGCTGACCGGATGCGCGCCGTTCTTAGTGATTATGCTGAAAACAAGAGTGTTGAGCATGGAAAAAGTTGGACGGAAGTTCAGGCGAGCAACGCTCCACTACAAACAGCGGTTCTAGGACTTGAAACCGGCTTTGAAACCGGCGACGCCGCGTTCATCTCTGAACAGGATATTCTCGGTGACAGGCTGGTGCGTAAGTCCCGGCGCAAGCGCGCAGAGAATTTCCTCACTGAGGCATCAAGCCTGTCAGTTGGTGATCTTGTTGTGCATGTGGAGCATGGCATAGGGCGCTATGACGGATTGAAAACCCTGGAAGTGCAAGGCGCGCCCCATGATTGCCTCTACCTTGTCTACCATGGTGGGGACAAACTCTTCCTTCCTGTAGAAAATATTGATCTTTTGTCGCGCTATGGCGCGGATGACGGCGGGCAACAACTCGACAAACTTGGCGGGGCCGCATGGCAGGGCCGGAAAGCAAAGATGCGCGCGCGCATCAAAATGCTGGCCGAACAACTCATCAAGATTGCAGCAAAGCGCGCCATGCGCACGGCCGAAGCGATGGCGCCCACAGCCGGTTCCTATGATGAGTTTTGCGCGCGCTTTCCCTTCGCCGAAACGGAGGATCAGGAAAACGCCATTGCTGATGTTGTAGAGGATCTGGCGAGTGGGCGGCCCATGGATCGTCTTGTCTGTGGCGATGTCGGGTTTGGTAAAACGGAGGTAGCGTTGCGAGCGGCGTTTGTCGTGGCTATGACCGGGCGTCAGGTCGCGGTTATTGCGCCAACAACGCTCCTAGTGCGCCAGCATTTTAAAAACTTTTCTGAGCGCTTTAAAGGCTTTCCGATTAATGTGCGCCAGCTCTCGCGCATGGTGACGCAAAGCGAGGCAAAATCAATTCGGGAGGGCCTAACTGACGGGCGCGTTGATATCGTTATTGGCACCCATGCGCTATTGGCAAAGAGTATTGAATTTCGTGATCTCGGCTTGATGATTGTCGATGAAGAACAGCATTTTGGCGTTAAACATAAAGAACGCCTGAA
>BQJH01000268.1 GCA_021604605.1 Hyphococcus sp. | reverse complement strand
CAGCGCTTTACAACCCGGCAGGGATTTCAGGTGCGCCAGCACCTTGTCCACGCCCTCTCGTGGTCCGGCGATGGTGCCGTTGACGCCTTCATGGGCGAGCAGGATTGTGCCGAAAACACCCGCTGCTCGCGCAGCGTCCTGCAACGCATCTTGATGTTGCGCGAAATAAGGCAGGGCCGTGAACCGATAAAAAGCGGCGACAACGATTGTCGGTTGTTGAGAACTGGACATGGGCGCAGGACTTACTAAAGCCAGTGCCATATCTCAACCCCAGACTTCTATCCCAGCCCTCAACCCAGACGTCGTCTCTAAAACCCATAAACCAGCGTGGCGCGGGCGATCGTGTCGGAATTTTCACGGCCCAGCGGCGGGTCCGTCTCATAACGATACTCAAAGGAAAGCCCGGTCGAGATCGAGTCTGTGACGGCGGCGGTGAGGGCTGTGATCGACTGAAAGGTCGTCGTTGGCGACGTCCATGTGGTGTTGAAGTCCTGCTCAAACTTAACGCCTTCGCGGATCAGCCAGTCAAGCTCCGTTGAAGCATAAAGGGCAAACTGTTCTTCAATGGCGTCGGACATGGCCAACGGTGAATAACGATAACCGGGACCGCCTTCGAGCTTCCACGAAAATGGTTCGCTCTTATAGAGGAAGTGGCCAAGGCCCGCGCCACCGAAAATGCGATAATCAAAACCGGAGAAGGAGTCCTGATCGTATGAGAAACGGCCATAGGCGTAGGTGCGTTCGTTAAACTTGTAGTCGAGTTGATAGGCGGCGCCCCAACGGTCCTGATTGGTGATATTGTTGGACTCTGCATAATCGACATAGGCCGTGACATTATGGACCCATGCGCCGGCGGTGCGTGCGGCGTCGAGGGCGAAGCCAACAGAGACATTGTCGGAGTTGCCAGAGGCGAGGGAAGCGCCCGCCTGAATTTTCCCATCCCAGGGTTTCAGAGCAAAATAACCGCCCTCATCTGCCGCATCTTTAGTTACTTTTTTGGTTTCCGCGACGGCTGTTTCTTCTTCGGCTTCTTCTGGTGCGAGTGTGGCGATCCGGGCGTCAGACTGTGCAATGATGGCCGCTTCATAATCGGGGAAGACCGCATTGACGGCTTTGACCACCGCAGCAATCTCGCTCGGGTCGTCGCTCGCATAGGCTGCATCGAGAAGGGCCTGCGCAATATCAGGGATCACGGCTTGTTGCTGTGCATAAGCCGGTGCGATGATGGCTGATGTTAAAAGTAGCGCCAGAGGGGCGCATGCGGTCATGTTTCGAAAAGAAGACGGCATTAGAATACTCACTACATAAAGAACGAAGGCAAGAAGTTTCGCCCGATTCGACGGACTGGATGAATGTCGGGCGTGACCTTGCGCCGAACGGGAGTTAGAACAGGCCAGATGATTCGGAAACGGTATGACAGATAACGAGGCATCGAGGGAGAAGTTCCATATCGTCAAGATCGATCTTGACGAGCGCTCCCTCGCGCCCGCCACCGCCGACATCGAGCATGAACGCAAAGTGGCGATTTACGATCTTCTGGAAGAAAATTTCTTCAAGCCAAGTGGCGCAGGTGAGGGGCCGTTTGAGCTTTATTTATCCAATGTCGAGCGGCGACTGGTGTTTGATGTGCGCAAACAGGGCGGCGACGCGCTGGGGCAAGTGCATCTCTCCATGACGCCGTTTCGCAAGATTATTCGCGATTACTTTATGCTTTGCGAAAGTTACTATGACGCTATTCGTAATGCTGCCCCGGCGCAGATTGAGACGATCGATATGGCGCGTCGGGCGATGCATAATGAAGGGTCAGACATTCTGACCGAACGACTAAACGATAAGATCGAGCTGGATGAGAATACATCCCGGCGTCTGTTCACCCTGATATGCAGTTTTCACATGCGATGAGGCCATAAATTATGACACAATCAATCCTCTTTGCATGCAACATGAACTCCGTGCGCTCACCTATGGCGGCCGCGCTATTACAGTTGAATGGCGCCGGTGACTTTAAGGTGAATTCCGCCGGGGTTTATGAGGGCGGGCTTGACCCCTTTGTAGAGATGGTCATGGGGGAGCTGGGGGTCGCTATGGATAGTCATGAACCCAAAATGCTGACGGATGTGGATCTTACCAAGGTCAACCTCATAGTCGCGCTGACGCCGGAGGCTGCCGTTGAGGCGCGAAAACTGATGCCGCGTGAAGCGATTGAGTTTTGGGATGTTGAAAACCCATCTGAGGAGCGCGGCGGGCGCGACGCCATATTAGAGTCCTATCGACGGGTTCGCGATGATCTCGCCAAGCGCTTGCAGGCTCGTTTCCCCGATCTTCATGAAAAGCCTTGATTTTAGCGCCATTCCCTCCCATTTTCCCGCCGCACCGGTCCGCATGGCGTTTTTGGGTGCGGATTGACGAAATGAGGAGCTGAATGGCTAAAGAAGAACTACTGGAATTCGAAGGCACAGTCGAAGAACTGTTGCCGAATGCGACATTCCGCGTGAAGCTTGAGAATGATCATGAGATCATTGCCCACACTGCCGGGAAGATGCGCAAAAATCGTATTCGTGTTCTCGCAGGGGATAAAGTTCTCGTGGAGATGACGCCCTATGATCTGACCAAGGGTCGCATCACTTACCGCTTTAAATAGGACGACGTCGGCGATGAAGTCCGCGCCGCTTATACTTGCCAGCGCCAGTCCACGCCGAAAATCTTTGCTTGAGCAGATTGGCGTCGTTCCCGATCAAATCATTGCTGCTGATATCGATGAGACCCCGATGAAGGGGGAGTTGCCGCGCGGTCATGCTTTGCGTCTTGCCATTGAAAAAGCTGAAGCCGTAGCAGCAAAGCATGAAGACAGTTTCATATTAAGCGGCGACACAGTCGTTGGATGCGGGCGTCGTATCCTGCCCAAATCAGAAGATGAACAAACTGCGCGAGACTGTCTTGAATTATTGTCAGGACGATCGCACCGGGTTTTCTCAGGCGTTGTATTGGCGATGCCGGGCGGCCGTATTTCCTCTCGGGTTGTCGAAACACGCGTGAAGGTCCGCGTGCTCGATGAGGCTTCCATAAAAGAATATCTCGACAGTGGTGAGTGGGATGGCAAAGCGGGCGGTTATGCAATTCAAGGGCTCTTTGCCAAACATATCGTCTCGATAATTGGCTCTCATCCTAATGTCGTCGGGCTTCCGCAATATGAAACCGCTAATTTGTTGCGCGGCGCCGGGCTGATCAAGTGACACGTTGCATATGACAAGGCGTATACTGATTATTGAATGTGGGGTCGTCGAGACGCGTGCGGCCCTGGTGATTGATGATCGAGTTCTGCGTTTCTGGTTTGGCCCTGCGCGCGGTGATGAAGAAAAAGAGATATCAGCACAGATCGGCATGCAGTTTGCCGGAAAAGTCTTGCGGATTGATCAGAAGCTGCAAGCGGCTTTTGTGGATATCGGCGCTGAAACGGCCGGTTTTCTCGCATTAGGACAAACCAGCACCGGGATAAGTGAGGGCGCGATGGTTGGCGTTGAGATCAAACGCGCACCTCGTGGTTCAAAAGGCGCCAGCCTCACTTTGCTGAAAGAAAAACCTGCACAAGAGACGCCGGGGCCTGTGGCGCCGCCAAAAGATGCGCTCATTCAGGCCGTCAATGCCCTTGGGAATGATGTTGATGAGATACTTGTTGATAGCGGGGTCGCAAAAGCATTCCTGGAAAAATCTTATAACGGAAAAGCGCAAATTCTGCACCGCGACAGTGATCTCTTTCACGCGTTCAGTGCTGATGTCGCGCTGGAGCAATCATTGACGCGAACGGTAACGCTTCCCTCTAGCGGTCGGTTGATTATTGATGAGACGGAAGCCCTGACGGCGATAGATGTAGATACCAGTACGATGGCGGCAGCGTCTTCGGCCCGGCTTGCTTCACGGGTAAATCTGGAAGCGGCGAAGGCGCTTGCTGGTGAGCTTTCCAGGAGAGAGATCGGCGGCAAGGTTGTTGTTGATTTTTTGCCGGAGCGAAAACAAACGCAACCCGTCTTAAACAAGGCCCTGAAAGATCATTTGCAAGGCATCCAAAAAGCACATTGGACGCCGTCTGGCTTATTTACGTTTATCAAGCCGCGACCGACTGC
>BQJH01000267.1 GCA_021604605.1 Hyphococcus sp. | reverse complement strand
CGGGGCTCGTGACGGTTTTGTCGCCTGGCAATGCTATGAACGTGAACGCGCATCATCTGACATCTATTATGCTGCGCCGGGCTGATAATGCGGAAGAGGTCGGCGGCTATCTAAAGGATAATGATAAATACCGCAGGACAGGAATTATAGGCCCTGCGGTGGGCGTTGGAGAAGAAACAAGAGCCGCGACACTGGAAATTTTGAAGGCGAGTTCAAGTGCGATCATTGACGCAGACGCGATCACAAGTTTTACAGACAAACCGGAAGCGCTGTTTGCGGGGTTACGTAAAGATGATGTGCTGACGCCTCATAGCGGGGAGTTTGTCCGTCTGTTCGATGAGACTAACACAGCAAAACTGGCGGCCGTGCGAGCAGCAAGCGCAAAAGCTGGTGCGGTCATTGTCCTGAAAGGCGCAGATACCGTCATTGCTGCTCCCGATGGGCGCGCTGCTATTAATACGAACGCACCGCCAACTCTTGCTTCTGCCGGGTCAGGGGATGTTTTGGCCGGGTTCATTGCGGGATTGAGCGCCCAGGGCATGCCGGGCTTTGATGCCGCCTGCGCTGGCGTCTGGTTTCATGGGGCATGTGGGCAGGCAGTGGGGCCGGGGTTGGTTGCCGAAGATTTACCCAAAGCGGTTCCAACTGTTCTGCGTTCTTTAATGTCACCGCCGCCCGATGCGCCGAATACCGATTCCCCGACAGGCGAGCCATCCGATGGTTAATGTGCGCCCGGGAGAGATCGGTGATCTTGAAGCGCTGACCACGCTCTATAATCATTTCGTCTTAGAGACTGCGATCACCTTCGATATTGAGCCCTTCACGCCGGCCCAACGCGAGCCTTGGTTTGGGCAATTTGAAAAAACCGGGCCTTACCGGCTTCTCGTGGCGCACCTTGATGGCGCCCACGCGGGGTATGCGACGTCGACCAGGCATCGTGCCAAACCGGCTTATAACCCTTCAATTGAAACGACTGTCTATGTTGATCCGAAATTTGCCCGGCAGAAGGTCGGTGCGGCCCTATATGAGGCGCTCTTTTCGGCGCTGGAAGGCGAGGATGTTCATAAGGCCTTTGCCGGCGTCGCTTTACCCAACGAGGCCTCTGTCGCATTCCATCAACGCTTCGGTTTCACGGAAATCGGGACTTTCCATGAAATCGGGAGAAAGTTTGGCCGCTTCCATGATGTCATGTGGTTCGAAAAACGTCTTTAACCTTGCCTCTAGCGCTCGACAGGGGTGATTTGTCTGTTATAGAAGCCCCGCTCTGAGGGTCGCGGTGTTCTGCGGCCCCTTTTATATTTGCGCCGATTAATCTTTGCGGATGTGGCGGAATTGGTAGACGCACCAGATTTAGGTTCTGGCGCCGAGAGGCGTGGAGGTTCAAGTCCTCTCATCCGCACCACTTAACCCCGTCAGGGGGCCCCAAGGGGCAAAACTAATGCTGCGAACGTTCCCGTTCGCGCCGGGAAAAAGACGACAGGAATGACAATGGAAGTCACGGAAAAGAACACCGACGGATTGGACAGAAGCTTTCAGGTGAAAGTACCAGCCTCAGAACTTGATGAGAAACTGGTCACACGTCTGACCGAACTAAAAGGTCAGGTTCACCTTAAAGGATTTCGTAAAGGCAAGGCGCCGGTCTCGTTCCTGAAAAAAATGTACGGCAAAGGCGTGATGTCTGAGATCGTGCAGGAGATTGTCGAAGAGACAACGCAGAAAGCATTTGCCGATCGTGACCTGAAGCCGGCGGCCGCGCCGCATCCGCATTTCCACTCCGATATGGATGATGTGCTCGCTGGCAAGTCTGATCTTGAATATGACGTCCACGCAGAAGTGCTGCCCGAATTTGAACCGGCTGAAGTTAAAGGCATGAAACTGACCCGCCCGGTCTGTGACATTCCTGAAAAAGATATCGAAGAGGCGTTGCAGCGTATTGCTGATCAGCAGACAACATATACGCCGCGCAAGGAAACCCAGAAATCCAAGAATGGCGATCAGGTTACTGTTGATTATGTCGGCAGCATTGATGGCGAAGAATTCGAAGGCGGCAAGGGTGAAAAGGTTGATATCGTTCTTGGCTCGGGTTCCTTCATCCCGGGTTTTGAAGATCAGCTCGTCGGCGCCAAGGCAGGCGACGATGTGGAGATTAAAGTCACGTTCCCGGAAGAGTACGGCGCGAAAGACCTGGCTGGCAAAGAGGCTGTCTTTGCGGCGACAGTCGTTGAGGTCAAAGAACCACAGAAGGTCGAAATTGATGATGAGCTGGCCAAGAAAGTTGGCCTTGAAACGCTGGACGAGTTGAAAGAAAAGCTCAACGAAAGCCTGCAAAACGATTACGACAAACTCTCGCGCGCCCATGTAAAACGTGCGCTTCTCGACAAGCTCGATGAAGCCCACGAATTTGACCTCCCCAAAGGGATGGTCGACGCCGAGTTCAATCAGATCTGGCAACAGGTTGAAGCGTCTGAGCGTGATGAAGAAGACAAAGACAAGTCAGAAGATGAATTGAAGAAAGAGTATCGCGAGATTGCTGAGCGCCGAGTGCGTCTCGGCCTGGTGCTTGCTGAAATCGGTAAACGCGCCGAGGTGCAGGTGCCGAATGAAGATATTCAGCGTGAAATGATTAACATGGCGCGCGCCTATCCCGGCCAGGAAAAGCAGGTTCTGGAATTCTACCAGAAAAACCCACAAGCTGTGGAACAGATCCGGGCGCCGTTATTTGAGGAAAAAGTGGTTGATCACATCCTCGACATTGCTGAAGTCACCGAAAAAAAGGTCTCCAAAGAAAAATTGATGGAAGACCCGGAAGGTGACAGCTAAGCGACGAAGACGTCTAAAATGCTGATTTTTTGAAACGGTCCGCATTGCTTTTGCGGCCCGTTTCTTTTTCGAGACGGATTTGGGCTGCGCCCCGATGCGGGAATCGGGTCTCTGAATCACTCAAAGCCGGATTTGAAACTGAACAATCCCTTGCTTTTTCAAAAGAATAACCCTCGCTTAAGGCCAGCAAGGTAGATTTATGACATCGGGGCTGGCGCCGTCGCGTTTGGCCCCCATGTTAAGGAACAATATTAACGATGGCGCGTAGATTTTGGGCGCCCGTCAAAAGAGGACGGTGATGAAAGATCCCCACGATATTTATATGAACACGCTGGTGCCCATGGTGGTGGAGCAATCCAGCCGTGGCGAGCGCTCCTATGATATTTACTCAAGATTGCTGAAAGAGCGGATTATCTTCCTCTCCGGCCCTGTCCATGACACGGTTTCGACGTTGATCGTCGCTCAGCTGCTTTTCCTTGAGGCGGAAAACCCCAAGAAAGAGATCGCTTTCTACATTAATTCGCCTGGCGGCTCCGTCTCTGCGGGGCTCGCGATGTATGACACCATGCGCTATATCCGGCCTGCGGTTTCTACCATGGTGACGGGCATGGCGGCTTCTATGGGCTCGCTTCTCCTGACAGCTGGCGAAAAAGATATGCGCTTTTCACTGCCAAACTCGCGGATTATGGTCCACCAGCCTTCAGCAGGGTTCCAGGGCCAAGCGTCAGATATCGAGCGGCACGCTCAGGATATTATCAAGACCAAGCGCCGGTTGAACGAGATATATGTGGAGCATACGGGGCAACCCTATGAAACTATTGAGAAAACTCTCGATCGCGACCACTTTATGACACCGGAAGAGGCGGTGGACTTCGGTTTGATCGATAAAGTTATCTCCAGCCGCGCTGAACCAGAGGAAGGCGAGGGCTGATATTTACCTATTTCATTTACGCCAACCAGAAATGGTTTCTTGATTGATATAGGCGGAATATGGTCGAATAAATGAGAATTGACGGGAAATGGCGCCCTTCGTGCAGTTTCCCGATCATCGAAAGAGGCAGGGGCGGCTTAATGTGGCCATTGTCTCAGTGAAAAATGAGCGTTCGTCGGACCTGGGGCGGCGCTGACAAGGAGTTCTGGTGTAGTGAGCAAGATCGGCGGAAAAAGCAGCGGCGGCGACAGCAAAAACACTCTTTACTGTTCGTTTTGCGGCAAGAGCCAGCATGAGGTTCGTAAACTCATTGCCGGTCCAACGGTATTCATCTGTGATGAATGTGTTGAATTGTGCATGGATATCATCCGTGAGGAGTCAAAATCT
>BQJH01000266.1 GCA_021604605.1 Hyphococcus sp. | reverse complement strand
TGCATTGATGCAAAGCGCGGCCCCAGCAAAAAAGTTCGTGCTTTGCAGTTTAATATCAGCGAAAGACATCCGACCGCTCGTTGCTGCGGCATAGGCGCCTAGAAGCGCGACTACACCGCTCCACCCAAGAATGGCAATGATAGTTTCCATTTTATGTTCAGTTCGAGTGATTTTCAGATTAGTTTTTATCAAACCGTCTTCGTGACCCGGACGCTGATAATTCGGTAAGGGATGTAAATTTCCCCTGCTCGTCACGTTCGAATATCAGTCTGATGGTATCAAAACCCTCCATCGCGAATGTGTTGTCTCCCAGTGCGATAAGGCGCCTTACGGGCTCTCCATTAGAGCGACGGTAAAATAATGTTTGCTGATCGAAAGTGAGAAGCCGTGAGCCATAGGTTCCCGCAGCGCGACGCCATTTCCGGCCTTTGAGGAAAATCGGCGCATCTTCAGCCGCGTATCGTTGTTTTGTCCATGTCAGAACATTTTTTGCATAGGTTTCAGGTTTAGCTGTCACCAATAACGCATCAATCGCCATGCGGTGAGCTATGCGAATCGTATCTTTGTATGGGCTTTTAAAATCCGGATTTAAGCCGCCACCCCAATTTGTGCCAGTGGTGGCATTTTCTACGAGGCCTGCAGAAATAAAGATTGTAAAACCTGCGCCTATTGAGAAAGTTTCCCCCGGGTTGGCGGCGCCAAGAGTCTTTTGGCCGATGATAATGCCGCGCGAAAATGCTTGCATATCGTAGGCAAATGCCTCGCAAGCGGAAGCTGTCCGTCCGCTGGTTAAAATAAAAAGTGGCGCTTCGGGATGGCGAACACCATTTAATTTTTTGAGTGTCCAAAACTCGTATGTCTGTCCGTCGGGGCGCCAGTAAAGACGATCGATAAGGCGGGGCTCAGAATCAAAAAAGTAGCTCACAATGAACTGTACCATCTCAGGCGACCCCCCTCTGCATTCTCGAAGGTCGATGATTATTGCCTCAGCATTAGTTGTCATTGCCATTGCAGCTTCTGCTCTTTTTAGAGCTGGATCTTTCTCATCGGTTGGGTCAACGAGCGCAAAGTTGGAAATTTTCCAATAAGCGACATTGCCGGAGAGTAGATTAAAGTTTTCAAATCCATAATTGTCAGCGCCAAATGGATTGGGCTCAACAATAGTGCCGACTTGTTCATTTTCATTTTGCCCAATGCTCCAGCGAACTGAGAAGTGGATATCGAAGGGCTTCAAGAATGTCGTTAAGGCGGATGCGAAGTCCGATGGATTCGTTATATTGTCTAATGCGCCTGCTTGTAGATGGGCGCGAAGTTTATGTGCAATCTCTGCGCCCATTTCTGCAACTGCGTATTTTTCAACGATTAGTTCCGCAGCCGCGTCGATTATTTCGACTTTTCTCTTTTCGGAGATCGTTTCTTGCGAATTAGCTTTCACAAGGGCTGGCCACAACCCAGAAATTATGAGTGTAATTACACATATTAATCGGGCGTTCTGGAAGAAACTACTACGCATTATCGGTTTCCTATGTTGCTGGCACGTGTTGATCCAGTTGGTGATGCCTGTTGACGTGCCGTGGTGACGGGAACGTCATACGGCAGAGTGATCAGAAAATGTCGTTGATCTTTAGGTTCCTATGCGAGAGATTCGTGAGTAATGACGAAAAACAAGAATTTTTGCCGCTATTGATATGACAAAAAAAATTGACCTCGATGCTATTGATATCCGCATTCTGGGCGTGATCCAAAATGATGCACGGATTTCTCTTTCTCTCCTCGCAGAACAGGTTGGGCTGTCCGTCAGCCCTTGTTCTGTGCGACTGCGACGGCTGGAGAAGGAGGGATATATTCTAGGATATTTTGCGCGCATTGATGAGCGGCGATTTGGTGATTTCGAGACAGTTTTTGCCGAGGTTATACTGGTTGATCAGCAGGATAAGACGTACAAGGCCTTTGAAAAACAGGTTAAAGGAATTCCCGAAATATTGGAATGCTATTCGGTTAGTGGCCCAACGGATTATATTCTTAAAATATGTGTTGATGGGATGACAAATTACCAAAGGGTTGTTGATGAACTGCTGGAAGAAACAAAGCTCATTCGAAGTTACAATTCCACTGTATCATTTGCGGTAATTAAAAATGATTTACAGCCAAGTGCGGTATTTTTGGACAGATTGATTTCAAACCGGTATTGCTGACGACCCTTATAGATATGTGTTTATAGACAGACGCAGTTCTGCCCCAACCGGTGAGGCGGTTTTTTGTGTTCTTCGCGTTCGCTATTCGTCGTCGCCGATATCACCGAGCGACCGGATCACCATCCAGATGTTCCAGAGGACGAACACTGCGAGCAAGAACATGGTTATGAATTGCACGAATGTCATTATGCCAACTAAATGGGGAGGCGTGTGCGCCTGCACAATAGGCTCCCCCTAAATTGTGATGCGATTATGACGAAGGGGGTTATCCTATTCAGCCAGCCATCTAGCTTGCCTGCCAGCCTGCCAGCCTGCCAGCCTGCCAGCCTGCCATCTAGCTTGCCTGCCAGCCCACCTCTCTCCCGCTGTTCTCAATTTAGCAGAGAAAAAGCAAAAGTAAGTGAGCGCTCACTCATGGTTTGCGCTTTAAGTTTATTTTGGATCTTGGGGCTGCGAAGTTTTTGCCACAGTATTTTGCCACAAATTTTTTGTTACAGGCTTTTGCCGCAAATTTTGCGTAACAGACTTTGCACAACAGATGAGGGTTGCCGTCACTCAACATATGACGATTGGTGGTTTGTTCGTTGGCTTTGGGCTCGGCGTCTCAATTCACCCGGCCAATAAAGCTCATCTATATTCACAGCGACATTCCGGGCGAGCGTCCCTATAGAAACCATCATGACCCTACCGGCGCGCCATTTTGATCAAATCCCGTTCGGGACCTTCGCCCCCAATTTATTGGGCAAGGCGGGGTTGGCGTTCGGGCGGGCGCTGCCAGCCGGTAAGGCAGGGCTCAAGCTGGCGGGGATTGGACGCCCGCTGGCGCTCGCTGGCATTAAAAGCGGCGTTGCGGATATTGAGGCTTTGGGGCTGAAACTGCGCCTCCATCCACGCGATAATCTCTGCGAAAAGCGGCTTTTCATGACGCCGCAATGTTTTGACCCGGTTGAGTTGGAGGTGCTGCGCGCGGCGATGACGCCGGCGGCGGTGTTTCTCGATATCGGCGCCAATGCCGGGGCTTATTCTCTGGTGGCCGCAAAAGCAGGCGGGCCCCACGCCCGCATTATCGCCGTTGAACCGCAACAGGAGATGCGCGCGCGGATGAATTACAATGCGCAGCTGAACGGCCTGCATAATATTGAGACTATCGGCGCCGCGCTTTCTGACTATGAGGGCGAGAGCGTCCTGCGCATGGTCGAGAGCAATAGGGGCCGGGCGTCTTTAGAGGGGGAAGGGCGTGAGAGCAGTGACGCCGTTCGGGTCTTAACCCTGAAAACTCTGCTCGAAGAGACCGGCCTTGAACGCATCGATGTCATGAAGATTGATGTTGAGGGCGGCGAGGCGCGGATTTTGAGCGCCTTCTTTGCGGAGGTTGAGCGCCCGCGCTGGCCAGGCCTCATCATCATGGAGCGCCCGCAAGTCAACGCCCGTGTCATTACCAAGACGGGCAACCCCGCTCTGGCTGACGAAAACGCTGTGGCGCTCGCCTGCCGCCATGGCTACCGGATAAGCCAGGAAACAAGGCTGAACGCGGTTCTGATCCAAAATCCTGACCCTGCCGTATAACGAAAGCCTAACAGAATGCCTTGCATTGCAAGGGGTTTGTTGTCAGGTCGTTAAGCACGCCGTAACTTTTGGGGTTCCAATGACACTTAAAACAGCTTTTCTCGCATTTTCGTCATTCATATTGAGTGTCAGCATCAGTCACGCCGCTGTCATCGATAGTAGTTCAACAGGTCTTGCCTCGCCGGACCAACTCATCGCCTTTGATGAGGTCGGCGGTCTTACAGGCGGCGATGTTGTGACCAATCAATTTGCCGGTCTTGGTGTTACGTTTTCACCAAATCTCTTTTTCATCACACAGTTTTCACCGCGCGATAATTTCACCACACCGGCGCTGGCGAATTTTGGGTCAGCGCCAATAGATCCGTTTTCGATCCTGTTTGAAAAT
>BQJH01000265.1 GCA_021604605.1 Hyphococcus sp. | reverse complement strand
AAAATGTTTATGAAAATCGAAGCCGATACACCATGGATGGAGAGCGCCTGGAAGCGGCTCAGAAAAAATACGGATGGGAAGCGCAAGGGGCGAAGCTGCGCCGGCTCTATGATGCTGTGCTGGCCGGCGAAAAGCCCGCTTATCGCGGGCTTGATCAATTGAAATATCCGGCACGCCCTGAGGCCTCTGCGCCGCGAAGCATGGGCGCGGTTATTCAGGCGGCTGAATGATGTATATTGTAGCAGTAGCGTGTTGATGATGGGGGACGCGGTGACATGATCCAGTCAGCAGATGGCATTACGATTTCGTTGGATGCGCCCCTGCTTGAGGCGCTCGGCAAACTTGAAAAGTCGGCAATTAAAATCCTCTTTGTCGTGGACGAAGATGGCCGCCTTGTTGGCGCCTGCACCGATGGTGATGTTCGCCGGGGCATTCTGAAAGCGGGCGATTTGTCCGCGAAGGCCCGCGAGATTATGAACCGTTCGCCGATCGCCATCGACGAGGGCATGAACCCGGGCGACGTTCGCGACCTTCTTCGTCGGCACGAAATTGGTGTTGTGCCGGTTGTCGACGCGGCCCGTCGAATAAAAGGCGTCATCACTCATGACACTGCGGCGCGCGGCGTTGCGCTGGAAACACCGGTCGTCCTTATGGCGGGTGGTCTCGGCGAGCGTCTGCGCCCGCTTACCGAAGATTGCCCGAAGCCACTATTGGCCCTCGGCAAAAAACCGATCCTCAGCCACATCATCGATCAATTCGTCGATCAGGGCTTTCGCCGCTTTTTTATCTCGGTAAATTATCTCGGTCACATGATAGAGGAATATTTCGGGTCGGGTCACGACCGCGGAATCGAGATTTCCTATCTGCGCGAGGACAAGCGACTGGGTACCGGCGGCGCGCTACAGCTATTGCCACAGAATATGAACTACCCATTCCTGGTCATGAACGGTGATCTCGTCACCGAGACAGATTTCCGCGCGCTCGTAAACAGTCATCGCGAAAGCGGGGCAGTGGCGACGATGTGTGTGCGCGAGCACAGAACATCGATCCCGTTCGGTGTCGTTCGGTTCGATGGGGCGGCTTATCAATTAACTGAAGAAAAGCCGACAATCCGTAACCACATCAATGCTGGCATCTATTGTTTGTCGAAGGAAGCGCGCGATGCTGTGCCGCAAGATTCCTATTATGATATGCCGTCGCTATTCGATGATTTAGCGCGGGAAAGCCAGCCATGTTCCGTGCACGTCATTCATGATGCATGGCTTGATATCGGCTCAATCGATGAATATGAGCGAGCGCAACAGCGTTTTGAGGAATGAATTCTGTTTAGTCTGTAAGGCGCTCTAAGACTTCTTCGTGGTTTGTGATAAAGCTGGCGATACATTCGAATTTTTTCATTTCCATTTTAGCAACAGGGTCTTCGCGCGCGAGGTTTTGAGCTATAAGCTGCACTGCCATGCCAATATGCCAACGAAGGGCGCTTGCGCCGTCGGGGCCACTGGGCAGTTGAGCGTTGCGCTGATAGCCGGTTTTTAGGGCGTCCGTTGCTGTCATGGCCCAAATTTGACCGCGCTGCGCCGCCTCAGGCAAAACAATACGCTCGATGATTTTCGCAAGATCAAACCCCCGCCACTGGTCAGAGTGAAGAGCGTCCTCCAAATCAAGGAAGACAAATTGGCCCTGTTCGTCAATAAGGAGATTGCCGGGGTTTAAATCGCCATGGCAGGGCCCGTCCGCTGCGATCATTTGCGGTGTGAATTCTAGGAACCACGCTGTCGCTTTCTCCGCGAAAACCTGCAAAGGATCGCCGGCCCATCGTTTTTGAATGGCGTCACTTTGTGCAAATGCCAACAATGTGTTCAGACGATCTTCGGTTTTTGCCGCAACAGAGAAATCGCTGCTCAACGAATCCAATTCATTTTGAAATTTCGCGACGCTGGCGCCTAGTTGTTCGAAATCTGTGTTGTCCGCAGACGGATGATCGCCGTTAATCCAGCTCTGAATAACCGCAATCGTTCCGTCTTCAAGTGGCGTTAGATTGATTTGCTGCGGGACGCGCACTGATCGTTCGGACAAACGCTGCGCCAACTCTCCGTCACGAATAAATGAGGCCCTGCAATCTGCCGATGCAATCTTGATGAATGCGAGCGGTGCGCCATTTTCGTCGACTTGGCGAAGATACGCAGGCGTTTCGTCGGATGCGGACGTCTCGGCTACTTCGAGCACGGCGCCTGCAGGCCTTCCAATCTGGGCGTAGTTCGCACGTTCGGCGGCGCGTAACGGGCGCCATTGAAAACGTGTTGGCGTTATTCCTGAACGCGCGGGCGCTCTCATTTGTGTGCTTTTCTGTTTAGTACGTTGTCAGCAATGGGACGACCGGCGTTGATATTGGTTTTGATGCTCGCGCCGATAATTTCATCGATCATTTCAGCGCCGAGACCGTGCGCGGGAAAAGCAAAAGTAATATCGTCGCGAGATAGAATTTCGCCGGCGGTGAGATCGCGAGCGGCGATGCATCCCATGCGATCCATGCCGCCATTTGCCTCACGTGGTGTGTCGCCGATCGCCGCCCATGTGTCGCGAGCGAGGGACAAGACATCGCGTGCATCATCGATATGAAATGCATGGGCAATATCAATATCGGCACGTGTCTTCGATCCGGCGACGCCCTTTTCAATAACGCATGCACCGAGAGCAACGCCGACGGCGATCATGTCGAGTCCCGGGTGATGATCCGATAGGCCGACCGGGCAGCTATAGCGTGCGGCAAATTTTGGTAGATAGCCCATCCTGAAATCACTCGGCGGCGCCGGTGGTCCGGCGGGCGAATGCTGAACAAGCAGTTTCCCCTTAGCACCGGCAGCTTTCGCCCATGCAACGGCGCGATCAATTTCTTCAAGGGAACTGCGGCCAGTATCGAGCACGAGTGCTGCCGCGTTCTTGCTGGCCGCTTCAATCAAGACTTTATGGGTGATGTTGGAGGAGGGAATTTTGATCGCAACTGCCCCTTCGTTGACCGCGAAATCGAGGCCTTCAAGGTCATAAACGCTGAGAACAATTTCCAACTTGCGCGATCGGGCGTGTTCGAGGAGCCGGGTCATCATCGGAAGGGGTGTATGCTGCGCATCGATTATGTCGCGATAGGATCGAGCGACGGTCTTCTGGGCGATGTGGTCGAAGTACTCGATCTCGCCGGCATCCGGTAAGCACAGGTCAGGTGATTGTAGTACAGCGGCTTTGAGAAAATCGCATCCGGCGTCCGCAAGTTTGTCAATCAGTGACAGAGCGAGCGCCTCGTCACGCCGAAAATAGATGTCGATGTCCGGCCAGAACAACGGTTCGTGGCGGCGTCCCACAGCGCGCCCGGCAATGGTGATTTCAGGGTCGTTGATATTGGTCACGCAATGCTCATCAACTTTTATCCGGGATCGTCAGTTCCAACAGGGTTTCCGGCAGTAACAGGCACAAGCCATTTATCGTTCGGCGCGTTCCGTCGGCAAAGTCAACTGTGTGGGCGCGATGCGGCAGCGCCGGGCGTTTCGGTAATTCACTGGTCATTCGAAAATCATGGAATGCGATTTCAATACCCCGTTCATGCGCCCAATTCGCGACCTGTTTTCGCGAAAAGATATTGAACCCACGCATCCAGTCAAGATTGTTGCCGTTGTCGCGATACAGTATGTGAACATCAATGTCGTCGGGGTTCAATAGAGCCTGTACATAAACCTGCCCACCCGGTTTGCTGTTTGCGACTAGATTGTTCAAGAGCGGCGCGAAATCGTCAAAAATGCCGAGCACTCCAAAACACGTCACCAGATCAAACTGACCCGCCGAAACGCTTAGCGCATCGTCGATAAGAAATTTCGCGTGTTGCAATGTTGGTTCCGCTTTTGCGCTTTCTATCAAGGTCGGTTCAATGTCGACGCCGACAAGATCAGCATCCGGAAAAACCTGACCCAAAAAGGCAAGAAGATCGCCGGTCGCGCATCCGATGTCGCAGATAGAACGGGGTGTGGCGAGGTCGGCGTCCTCCATCCGGTCTTGCAGAAAGCGGTAAACATCTTTGATCGTTTCAGCTTTGTTTGTGCCGATATAGGTTTCCAGCCGCTGGCGGAATTTCTGCCCGGTAATTTTGCCGTCGTTAGCC
>BQJH01000264.1 GCA_021604605.1 Hyphococcus sp. | reverse complement strand
TCGTTTTTTCGTCTTTGCGCTGCATCATGAGATGTCTTTACCTTTTGCATCTTTGCGCGAGAAGCGGCCTTGACGCCGCACGGGTCCTTTGCCAGTGTTAACCAATTGAATTCGCGTATTTTTTCCGTAACGGATTCGGTTTAGCGGGTATTGGACTTTGAAAACCGGGTTTCAACGGGGAGGCAAAAGAAAAAATGATTAAATCAGAGTTGGTGCAGAAGCTCGCTGATGAGAATCCCAATCTTTTCCATCGTGATATTGAGCGCATTGTGTCGATTGTTTTTGACGAGATAACGGATGCTTTGGCCCGTGGGGATCGGGTTGAGTTGCGCGGCTTTGGCGCATTTTCTGTCAAACACCGTCCGGCGCGCGTAGGGCGCAATCCGCGGAGCGGTGAAGCTGTCCATATCGAGGAGAAGTGGTCGCCCTTTTTCAAGGCTGGTAAAGAGCTACGGGACCGTTTGAATAATGAAGGACGGTTTACTGACGGCGCCGAAGCGCCGGGGCCTGGTTAGTTTAAGTGCTATGAATACCAAGGAATATAGCTCATGACGGATTGCCTTCACGGTCGTTGATGTGAGAGATTTCCTGTTATGAAAAAGTGGCTTTTTCGTATTTTGTGGATCCCGGCCCTTGTCCTGGCCGTCTTGTTCTTGGTCGCAAATCGCCAATTTGTGGCGATTAGCCTCGACCCATTTTCTGCTGATGCGCCCGCTTTAACAACAATAGCGCTTCCTCTTTGGTTCTGGTTGATGACCATGTTGTTTGTCGGTGTCGGGGCTGGGGCTTTGGGGATGTGGCTTTCCGCCCGTCCAAAACGCCAGAAGGCGCGCGCAGAACACCGTGAGCTTAAGTTGATGCGCAAGGACCTGGCAGCCGCCAAAGCCCAGCTGGAGGCAGCACAGCCCGTTAGTGAGCCTGCCCGCGAGCCACAAGAGCCGCCGCTGTTGGAGAGCACCAATGCCTAATCTTTGGGCGGCGCCCCCTCAAATCGGCTTGTGATCTGGCTATGCCCCTCAACTTCATCCTTTCTCACTATGACTGAACCGCTCGAACCCTCGCCAGACAAACCCCACGTAAAGATTTGCGGGGTGAAAGATTTAGAGACTGCAATATGCGCGGCTCGGGCCGGCGCTGATTATCTCGGGTTTGTCTTCTTCCGCAAAAGCCCGCGTTTTATCTCCTGCGAAGACGCAGAAGAGATCATTGTGGAGCTCAAACAAGTGAGTTTTGAAGAGGGGTTTGCGCTCCCCAATATGGTTGGCCTCTTTGTTGACGCCGGTGAGAAAGAATTGAGCGAGGCCGCGCATTTTTTGACGCATTTTCAGTTTCACGGGCATGAAAGCCCGGACCGTTGTGAGGAGATGGGCCGCGACTTTGCGGTTGATGTCATCAAGGCAATCCCGATTGAAAAGCCGGAAGATATTGAGGCGGCCAACGCTTACATGGAGAAGGCGGATATTCTCCTCTTTGACGCCAAACCACCGCCTGGCGCCAGCAGACCGGGCGGACATGGCGCGCCATTCGATTGGGCGGCGCTGGCGAGTTATGAAGGAGAGACCCCATTTTTGCTGGCGGGCGGGCTGGCGGTTGAAAATGTTGCGGCTGCTATCAGCGCACAAAAAAGCGCAGCATTTTTAGGGGTGGATGTTTCTTCCGGTGTTGAAACGGCGCCCGGCAAAAAAGATGCAGCCCTAGTGGAAGCCTTTGTTTCAACCGCAAAAACCTAGTCACATTCAAAAATGCTGCAGTTTTTTGTGCGCAGCATAAGTGCAGCATTTTTCGTTTCTATAGTTGAGGCCAAATGCCCGTAGACGCGAGACTGCCCCTCACCTAGGTTAACTCCTTAGCTTTGGGTTGGTGGGGCTTTTTATGAAGATCAAAATACATAACAGCGCGAGTGTGCTGGTGAAATCATCTGCAATCGCGGCGCTTCTTTTCGTCGGGGCCTGCGCCTCAACAGGCGATCAGGCGAGCGCAGCGCGCCCTTATTATGACCATGCAAGCGCATATGGATTGCCTGAAGGCGTTGATGCTAGGGTCCGGGCAGTATTTGCAGCGATGGGCGAGCAAGCCCCACAGAATGTGTCGTTTAGCGTTACCCAGATTCAGCGTGCTGAGATTGGGTCGAGAGGCTTGCCCGCTACGCAGGCACATGAGGAAGAGTTTGCTGCTCCCGGCAAGAAGGAAATCAAGAATTTTGCACTAGACGGTGCAACGCCGACATTCATTAACGCTCAAGGCGCAGCAGAAAATGGCGGCTGGGTGCGTGAAGAGGACGCTTACCGTCACATTTACAGCGGTATGACCTGCGACTTATCCATCATGCTCATATTGCCGATCGATGAGACAAATTTTCAGTTTGCGTCTGTGCCGCTTAGCGGCATTCAGCTTTATAATGAGCAAGGGAACGACACTTCTTGTAATTATACCAGTCAGACGCTTGGCGCCCGCATCACCTTTTATGCCTCCCAATGGCCGAATGTGACACTTGATGATCATTTTTCTGGCGCCCTGAACGATATGACAAAGGCAATGCCCATTAAAGAAGCGGCGCCGGTTGTTGTTGCAAATGCAGATACAGATGAGGAGGGATATGGCCCGTCATCAATTGAGGGCGAAACCAAAGCCGCTGCATTTTTTCTGGAACCGGTAGATGGTAACAACTTCAAAACAATCCTGTGGCTTAACAAAACCGGGGATTGGCATGTGAAGGCGCGCGTAACGTATCTGATGCCTGAGCAGGAAACTTCAGAGCTTGCGATGTTCTTTTCGATAGAAGGGTTCGCCTCTACGGAATATGCCTCAAAGCTTGAAGATGTCGACAAGCACATCAACAGCAGTGTCCTGACCCAGGTCAGCTATTAATTTAAGGGATTTATCATGCGGATTTTGTGCGCAGCAATTGGTGCAGCATTTTTGGGTCTGGCGGGATGCGCGTCGGCGCAAACGGCTGACGTCACCGGCACAGCGACAACCCTAGGAGACCTGCAAAACGGTGGATATGTCCTGGTGATGCGCCATGCGAGCTCGCCGCATAATCAAACAGGGGCCACGGGACTAAGCGAAGGCTGCAAACTGGAAGCGGGGCGCGGCCTCGACGCAAAAGGCTTTGTTCAAGCCCGCGAGATCGGCGCTTTTCTGAGGGAAAACAACATCCCGGTTTTGAAAGCCTACACCAGCCCCATGTGCCGCTCATGGGATACGGCGATGTTGGCGGCGGCGGGTGCGGAAGTAATCGCTAATCCCTCTCAAATCACGACCAACCAAACGGCCATTGCTGCATTCAAAAAAGAGATTGAGGCGGAGCTTGCCGCTAATCCCGGCCAAAATATTATCTTGTCGAACCATTCCAATATTGCACCGCTTTATGGCGCGATTGTCAGGGGTGATGAAGAAGACATTCCAGAAGGAGTGGTCAGCATCGTCACCGCGCCAGGCTGGAACGGGATTGATGGGGCCATACTGCGCATAACCGCAGAGGTCGGCTTCGAGGCAAAAACTGTCACATTGGAATAGGCGCGCGTTTATGGGTATGACCGGCCAGTCATCGCCATTGGCGGTATAATCTTTTGATCGATTGAGCCCTACTTTGACCCAAGCTTCCCCCTCTTTAAATTCCTTCCGATCCGGCCCGGATGATGAAGGCCGTTTCGGAAAATTCGGCGGTCGGTTTGTCGCCGAGACCTTGATGCCGCTCGTGCTGGCGTTGGAAAAAGAGTATGGTGCAGCAAAAAAAGACCAGCAATTTCAAGAAGAACTGCAGTACTACCTGAAACATTATGTGGGTCGACCGTCGCCTTTGTACTACGCTGAACGGTTAACAGAGTATTGCCGCAGTAAGGCCGATTCTGCAGGCGGTAGCGCCAAGAATGGAAAGGGCAACAAAGGCGCGAAAATCTATTTCAAGCGCGATGAGCTGAACCATACCGGCGCGCACAAAATCAACAATTGCGTCGGGCAGATTTTGCTCGCCCGTCGCATGGGTAAGACCCGGATTATAGCCGAGACCGGCGCCGGGCAACATGGCGTGGCGACCGCAACGGTCTGTGCGCGGTTTAATCTCCCTTGCGTTGTTTATATGGGGGAGACCGATGTTGAGCGGCAAAAGCCCAATGTTTTTCGGATGAAACTATTGGGCGCGGAGATTGTCC
>BQJH01000263.1 GCA_021604605.1 Hyphococcus sp. | reverse complement strand
ATAAAAGGTTTTGGCAAGCTGGTCATCGGCATCCTGCTGCTTGTGCAGGGGTTGATTGGTCTGGTGGTCATGCTGCTCTTTGTTGGCATTTTAGTCGGCATTACAAACGGCGTTGCCGGCAATAACGATAAGGTTTCCATTGCGATCCCTGATGGAGCGGCGCTGGTCTTAAACCCGAACGGGATTTTGGTTGAGCAAGCTGAGGATGTTGACCCTTTTGAAGTGTTCATCGAGGAAGCTTACGGCGTTAACGAGCCGACCCAGATCGAAGTCCATGACGTAGTCGACGTTATTCACCACGCAAAAACAGACAAACGGATCAAAGGCCTCGTGCTCGATCTTGGCGCCCTTCAAATTCCTTCAAGCAGCGCCAGTAAAGCACATTACATTGCGGACGAGTTGCGCGCTTTTAAAGAGAGCGGCAAGAAAGTGATCGCAATCGGTGATTTTTATAGTCAGGACCAATATCTCCTGGCCGCGAACGCTGACGAAATTTACATGAACCATTTCGGCAATGTGATCATTTATGGTTATGGCCGGTATGGCACTTACCTCAAATCGTTCCTCGATAAGTTGAAAATTACGAGCCATGTATTCCGTGTCGGCACGTTCAAGTCCGCTGTCGAACCCTACATGCGCGATGACATGTCGCCGGAAGCAAAAGAAGCGAACCGTGCCTATCTTGACGTCTTATGGCGCGAGTATAAGGACTCGGTTGCGTTGGCGCGTGGTGTTGATGCGAGCGCTATTGATTATTACGCGAATAATTTGGGCGAGTTGATGTCCGCCAATGATGGTGACTTTGCGAAAGCAGCTGTTGCTACGGGCCTGGTTGATAGTTTGAAGTCACGCGCCGAAATTGGGAAGTATCTAAGAGATCAGTTTGGCGCCTCGAAAGATCAGAAAGATTTCAAGCGCGTTGATTTCCGCCGCTATCTGGCGTCGCTGGATGGTGATCATGATGATAGCGACCCGAACATTGCGGTCATTACGGCGGCCGGCACGATTGTTGACGGCGAGGCGCCTGTCGGGCGTGCGGCTGGCGGTGATACGGTTGCGGCTCAACTGCGCAAAGCGCGGTTGGACGATAACGTCAAGGCGGTTGTCCTGCGTGTAGACAGTCCGGGCGGGTCATCCTTCGCATCGGAAATAATCCGCAGTGAGGTTCTGGCGATCAAAGCAGCAGGTAAACCAATTGTTACCTCTATGGGCTCGCTTGCGGCTTCTGGCGGTTACTGGATTGCAGCTCCAACTGACGAAATCTGGGCTGCGCCAACAACCATTACTGGATCAATTGGTATTTTCGGGTACTTCAATACATTTGAAAATACGGCGGCTGAGCTTGGTGTTTTTGTTGACGGTGTCGGGACAACAAGCTTGTCGCCAATTCTGGCAACTGGCATCGGTCCATTGCCAGACTCGATTGCGGACGTCATTCAGCAATCTACGGAAAACGGCTATGACCGCTTTCTGACAATTGTTGGCGAGGGCCGCGATCTTGATAAGTCTTATGTGGACTCTGTTGGTCAAGGGCGGGTCTGGATTGGCGAACGCGCCAAAGAGCTTCGTCTGGTCGACAAGCTTGGCGGTTTCGATGATGCGGTGAAATCTGTGGCAGCATTGGCGAAACTTGAAAAATACGATGTTGTTGAAATGGGCGAGAAGAAAACGCCATTCGATATCTTCCTAGGCAATATGTCAGCAAAAGCTGTTGAAATGTCTGGCCTGAATGAGAAAGCCGCTGTCAAGAAAACTGCCATGCAAAAGTTGCTCGGAAAGGCAGAAGAACAGATTGAATTTTTCAATGAGTTTAATGACCCTAATGCAGCATATGCACGGTGCCTTGCTTGCGAATAAAATTATGGGTGTGATGAACACGCCCATTAAAGAAAAAGGGGCCGGCGTTGCTAACTGCAACGCCGGTTTCGTTTTATGAACGACTTGATGCGATACGCGGCCGATCTGGAGGGGGCAGGCGGAAAGTCCCTCCCGCCTGTACATCTGTGGAATCCAGAATTTTGCGGCGACATTAATCTCGTTATCAAGCGTGATGGAACCTGGTTTTACGAGGGAACTCCGATAGGACGAGCGCGGCTTGTTCGGCTTTTCTCAACAGTCTTAAAGCGTGAAGGAGGTCAGTACTTTCTCGTGACGCCGGTCGAAAAGCTCGGGATTATTGTTGAGGATACGCCTTTTGTCGCCGTCTTGATGCGCACTAAGGGAGACGGTGAAGGTCAAACGCTCTATTTCACGACAAATGTTGGCGATGAAGTTTGCGCGGGCGCAGATCACAAACTTGTTTTCCGTAAAGACGATGAAACCGATGAGCGCGCACCTTATATCGAGGTGAGAGCAGGTCTTGAGGCGCGGGTTGCCCGGTCTGTGTTTTACGATCTTGTCGAACTCGGCGAAACCAAAGAGATAGAAGGCTCACAAATGTTTGGCGTTTGGTCTGGCGGGGAGTTTTTTCCGTTCAGTCCTGCTGAAGACGTGTTTGAGTAGGCAAAAATCTGATGAGTGTTGGTGACAGTAATATCGCAAAGCTGGATATGGACATGCGCGCGCGTATTGAAGCGAACCTTGAACGGGCGACTGCGCAGCGTGTACGGGCGCTCTTTAATGAGATCAATCCACATCTTGTGGGCGAAAAACTTTTTGAAAGCCGCTGGAGTGACATCCGCAAAGACGCTGCTGTCTTGGTGCCCATCATTCCGCGTCCAGAAGGCGCGCGCGTGTTGTTGACCGTGCGGTCATCGGACATGCCTTCTCACGCGGGGCAAATCAGTTTTCCTGGCGGGAAAGTAGAGCCGCAAGATAAAACCCGTGTCGACACAGCGCTTCGTGAAGCCCATGAAGAAGTCAATATTGCCCCCCACCTTGTTGACGTGATCGGACGCCTTGGCGTGCACCAAGGGGGTTTGGGTTTTTCGGTGACCCCAATCGTTGGTTTGGTTGATCCCAAGGCTGAGTTAAAAGCCTGCCCCCGTGAAGTTAAAGAGATCTTTGAGGTGCCGCTCGAATTTATCGCGAACCTCAAGAATCACATCACGGAACAGCGTGAGCATAAAGGCGTCCGATATAATATGTTTGCCGCTCCCTATGAGCGGTTTCACATATGGGGTTTGACCGCAGGGATTTTGCGAACATTAGCGGAGACCCTTCAAGAGCCAGAGGGCGCCACATGAATAAAGGCGGGTTGATCAACTTAACATCTGCCCAACGCGCCGGGTTCGACTGGTTGTCCTCACCACAACTGAAGAAAGTCGTTGTCGCCTTAGAGGCGGTTCACCCCGAGAGCGCCCGGTTTGTTGGCGGTTGCGTCAGAGACAGTCTGTTGGGGTTTGCTCCAAAAGACTATGACATCGCTACCTGCCTGGAGCCACAAGCTGTTGTCGCCGCCCTTAAAACTGCAGGCTTACGATCAGCGCCAACAGGTCTGGATCATGGAACGATAACAGCGATTGTCGATCATCAGGGCATTGAGGTCACGACACTACGCACTGATGTTTCAACCGATGGCCGACGCGCCAGCATCGCCTTTACCAAAGATTGGACGGTTGATGCGCATCGCCGCGATTTTACTGTCAATGCGATCTATTTAACCCCTTCAGGTAAACTTTATGATCCTGTCGGCGGGCTCGCAGACATCCAAGCGCGCAAGATTCGGTTTATTGGCGAGGCACAAGACCGTCTTTGTGAAGACTATTTGCGTATCCTACGGTTCTTTCGTTTTACAGCACGGTTTTCTGACGAAGTTGATGAAGCCGGACTGGCTGCCTGTATCGCCTGTAAAGATGGGCTCAAAAAATTATCTGCTGAACGAATTGGCGCCGAGTTGATGGCAATTGTCACGCTACCGCGCGCCAAATGGGTCATCGGCATGATGCATGAGGCTGGTATTCTCCAAGAGATATGGAAAGAACCGCCAGATCTGAATGCTCTTGGTCGGTTAAGGGAGATCGCGCCAGACTCTTCTGCACCGCTTGCCTTGGCGGTTCTTTTCGGGGCTGGGGGGGAGGGTATTGGGGCTTGGTTGAGGCTTTCCAATGCCGAAAAATCAGTGCGCGCGAATGCACTTCGTGCAGCAGCGCAGTTTACGAGCGGCCTCGATCAGCAGGCGGCGCAGGCGATGCTCTATCGTTTTGGGCGGGATGTGTTTT
>BQJH01000262.1 GCA_021604605.1 Hyphococcus sp. | reverse complement strand
ATTAAATTTGGAAGCATCAGCGAAACTGTTTGCCAATGCTCCTGCAACTTTTGATGAAATCATCGCCGCCTCCGAAACAGAGGAAGGTGTTATGCCGACATTTGAGCTTGGTTTTTCAGCCAAGATCGAACAGCAGTCTGTTCACACGCAATCGGCAAGCGCGAATGTCGTCGGCATTTTACCGGGAACTGATCCCGCCTTACGCGATGAATATGTGGTTCTGACAGCACATCTCGATCATGAAGGCATTAAGCCAACGCCCGAAGAAGGCGATGACGAGCTTTATAATGGCGCCATGGACAACGCTACCGGCACGGCATCAATGCTCGAAGTGATGCGGCTTCTGAAAAAGAACCCGCCAAAGCGGTCTGTCATGGTTGTCGCCTTAACGGCTGAAGAAAAAGGCCTCGTCGGGTCTGACTATAATGCCCGCAACCCCACCGTTCCGGCGGAACAGGTCGTCGCCAATGTCAATCTCGACATGCCGATCCTGACTTATCCGTTTACGGACGTCATTGCTTTTGGCGCCGAGCGATCAACCATGTATCCGGTTGTTGAAAAAGCTGTCGAGGCGGCGGGCCTGACTTTCAGTCCCGACCCACAACCGGAACAGGGATTGTTCACCCGGTCTGACCAGTACAGCTATGTTAAACAGGGCGTCCCGGCGACATACATCAAACCCGGCTTTGGCGGTGATGGGGAAGAACAACAAGGTCTTTTCCGTAAAGACCATTATCACAAACCCTCGGATGAGGCGGATTTGATTGACTACGAGCAAATGCGCCGGTTCGCGCAGGTCAATTATGAAATCGCCAATGGCGTCGCCAATATGGAAACCCGGCCCTTGTGGAAGAAAGACGACTTCTTCGCACGGACATTTAATGGTCCTATGGAAGAGTAAGCCTCTTTCCTAAATGCGCTGTGCTCTATCAAACCGGTCCGTTCCCTCGGGCCGGTTTTTTTATTGTCTTTAATATTGACAACCATATTGTCAAATAATAAATGACAATATAGTTGTCAATATTAACCGTGAGTGAGCTATCCATGCCATCAAGGAAACAAGCGCTGATGTCGCTGATTCATGAAATCCGGCGTAGCTTTCAAGAACTCGGGCAATACAGTAACGCGCTGCACAAAGACCTAGACGTAAACGCCTCAATGCGCGCGATTTTGGAGTTTCTTGCTGAGCACGGACCCCAAACTACCCCGGAAATAGCAAAGGCAAAGTCAGTAACCCGGCAACACATACAAACAATCGTCGATCAATTGCTTGACGGCGGGTTTGCTGAACAGCGCGAAAACCCTGCCCACAAGCGTTCCCACCTAATCGCTCTTACCGGCAAAGGTCGCCATATTTTCTCTACTATTTACCAACGGGAAGACATCGCCCTCAGTAAAATCGGTAATGCAGTCAAACGCGCGGGAAGCACTCAGGCAGACATAAGCGCCGCGACCGCAACGATACGCGCCCTGCGCGACGCCATTTGTCAACAGGAACAACACGGAGACGCCCAATGACACAACAACGCCATCCCCGCACACATGGACACACCGCCCTAATAGCCGCCTTAATCTTAGTAGTTGCAATAATCACAGTCTATTGGGCATGGAATAGTGCGGGCGTTAGTTTGTTCGCCATGCCTCCCGCTTCATTTGGAGAAATTACAGCCCTTCTGATCGGAATCATTACAGTCTTATGTTTGTTGCGCGTGTTCCTCAGCGGTACACGAAAAACACACCATCGCAAATGACAAGCCTGATCGATATTGCAGTCAAACAGTTCAGACGACCTGATGGGTTGCTTGGGCGGCTTGCTGGTGAAGTTATGGCGCGACGCCCTTCCAACCAGAAACGCAATCTCTGGACACTTAGCCTTCTTAATCTTCGGTCAAATGATCGTATTTTTGAACTGGGATGCGGGCCAGGGTTTGCCCTCGCCCGAGCAGCGCAACAAATCGACCATGGCTTTGTAACCGGTGTCGATCATTCTGCGGTTATGATCAACATGGCGCGCGCCCGGCTAAGCCCGATGATCAAAAAAGGCCGCGCAAATATTCTCATTGGCGATGAGAACCAGTTAAAAGCATTCGAGCAAAATCTCGATGTTATCTATTCCGCAAATGTTATTCAGTTTCTGACCGACCCATCTTTATATTTTGCGCTGTCATCAGACGCACTTGGCCCTGATGGTCGTATAGCAACAACGTACCAACCACGCGGAAGAAACCCCTCAAGGGAAAAGGCGCAACTCATGGCGTCACGCTGTGAAAAGGGATTGCGAGACGCCGGGTTTAAGCAAATTCGAACGGAATGGCTGGAACTTCACACCATCCCGGCAATCTGCGTCCTCGGAGAAAAATAGGCGCGCCGTCCGTTTTTGCGGCGAAGCGATCACTTTTTGCGATAAACCGATTGCGCTGTGTTGTTGTGGCAGGCCTAACCGGCATAGGGTGCCCCGAACTTTATAGAGGGGCATATTCATGCGTTACGTACTACTTGCTAGCGTCGCCAGTTTGATGACAGTCGGTTGCGACGAGATCAAGTCGCAGATGGACAGCGCGTCATCAAAGGCTGAAGGAAAACCCGCCGCACACCAAATGACGGCAAACAAAGACCGGCTGGAAGCGGATGTCCGCTATCTGGCCGATGACTTATTGGAAGGCCGCGAAGCCGGCACACGCGGCTATGATCTCGCCGCGCGCTATGTGGCGGAACGCTATCGCGCAATCGGGCTTGAGCCCGGCGGCCCGGACGGCAGCTATTATCAACAAGTGCCCATGCGCGAAGTCAGAGCCGCAGATCCTACCGGCGGGACGCTCACGCTTTCCGGCGCCAATGCGCCAGCCGCCTTTGTTAAAGGCGAAGATTACCTTGTCGGGTCTTCCGCAAAAGCGGCGGAAGCCGTTGTCGAAGCGCCAATGGTGTTTGTCGGCTTTGGTCTTGTCGCAGAAGAATATGACCGCGATGATTTCGCCGGTCTTGATGTTGACGGAAAGATTGTTGTTTATCTTCCCGGCGCGCCAAAGTTCCTCGGTAGTGAAGAACGCGCACATTATAGTTCAACCACCTCACAGCGCGCCTCTGAGCGCGGGGCCGTTGGGACGATCAGGCTTTATACGCCAGACCGGGAAAAGCGATTTTCATTCAGCCGCATTGCTCACTATCTCGCCACCAGCACCGGCATGAGCTGGATGAAAGAGGATGGAACGCCATTTTCGCAAACACCAAATATAAAAGCCGGGGCGACCGTAAGCCTGAAAGGCGCCGAAGCTTTGTTTGCGAACGCGCCGACCCAATGGGCGGAAATTGTGACAGCCCTTGAGGATGAACAGGGTGATGTCAAAGGCTTCGACATGAATATGACCGGGCGGTTAGAGACCTCATCGATCCACCGCGCGCTTTCGAGCCCGAATGTTGTTGGCGTGATGCGCGGCAGCGACCCAAAACTTCGGGATGAGTATATCGTGCTGACAGGCCACCTTGACCATGTCGGCATTCAAAAAACTGACGAAGAAGGCGACGATGAGCTGCATAATGGCGCCATGGACAATGCGTCCGGCGTCGCTTCGATGCTGGAAGTGGCGACACTTCTGGCCCATAACCCGCCAAAGCGCTCGTTGATTTTTGTCTCCTTAACAGCGGAAGAAAAAGGCCTCGTCGGATCTGACTATTTCGCGCAAAACCCAACCGTTCCGGCGGACCAAGTTGTTGCGAACATCAATCTCGACATGCCGGTTCTGACTTATGAGTTCAGCGATGTTGTCGCCTTTGGCGGCGAGCGTTCAACCATGTATCCGGTGGTGGAAGCGGCGGCGAAACGCGCCGGCCTGACGCTTTCGCCAGACCCACAACCGGAACAGGGTTTCTTCACCCGCTCCGACCAGTACTCATTCGTCAAGCAGGGGATTCCCGCAGTCTATCTTGATCTCGGCTTCGGCAATAATGGTGAAGAAGCGCAAGGCGAATTCTTCAAAAAGCACTATCACAAGCCTTCCGATGAAGTCGAAGTGATGGACATGGAAGCGCTGCGCCGCTTCGCGCAAGTCAATTATGAAATCGCAGACGGCGTCGGCAACATGCCCGTGCGCCCGCTATGGAAGAAGGGCGACTTCTTCGCGACCATGTTTGATGGACCGATGGAAGAGTAAAAACTTCCAAAACCTGAAACGAACAAAACCGGCCCCGTCACGCGGGCCGGTTTT
>BQJH01000261.1 GCA_021604605.1 Hyphococcus sp. | reverse complement strand
TTCGCCGCCGCAACGGGGGGAGAATAACGCCCGTATGATTTTGCTTTTGAATCGCAGTCAATCAATACCTGTTGCGGGATTTGATCCGACGGGTTGATCTGCGCGAAGGCATCGCCAGTTATCAATACCGCAATCACTGATAATCTCAGAATTATTTCACGCATAGTTCAGCCGCCATTGACTGCAAAACGCCCATATAAAAGTCGTGGCGCGATCAGCGATCACGCCACGACTAATACAATTCACACAAACGACCTAAAAAACGTCGGCCCCAAATCCCTAATTATCCAGAAAACTGCGCAACTTCCGTGAACGACTCGGATGCTTCAACTTGCGTAACGCTTTCGCCTCAATCTGACGGATACGCTCGCGCGTCACCGAAAATTGCTGACCAACTTCTTCAAGCGTGTGATCGGTGTTCATGCCGATGCCGAAGCGCATCCGCAAGACGCGCTCTTCACGCGGCGTAAGCGACGCCAACACACGGGTGGTAGTTTCGCGCAAGTTTGACTGGATGGCCGCGTCGATCGGCAAGATCGTGTTCTTGTCCTCGATGAAGTCGCCAAGATGGGAGTCCTCTTCATCGCCAATCGGCGTTTCAAGAGAGATCGGCTCCTTGGCAATTTTCATTACCTTGCGGACTTTTTCGAGCGGCATGGAAAGCTTTTCCGCCAACTCTTCCGGTGTTGGTTCACGGCCAATCTCATGCAGCATCTGACGTGACGTCCGAACGATCTTGTTGATCGTCTCGATCATATGCACCGGAATACGGATCGTGCGCGCCTGATCGGCAATCGAGCGGGTGATCGCCTGGCGAATCCACCAGGTCGCATAAGTCGAGAACTTATAACCACGGCGATATTCAAACTTATCGACCGCCTTCATCAGGCCGATATTGCCTTCCTGAATGAGGTCAAGGAATTGCAGGCCGCGGTTCGTGTATTTCTTGGCAATTGAAATCACGAGGCGAAGGTTCGCTTCGACCATTTCTTTCTTGGCGATGCGTGCTTCGCGTTCGCCTTTTTGAACCGTTGAAACAATCCGGCGGAAGTCCTGAACCGTAAGGCCCGTCTCCGTGGCAAGGTTGCCGATCTCGACACGGATTGAATTAATCTGCCGCCCGGCTTTGGTGACAAAGTTCTGCCAGCCCTTACCGGTCTTTTCAGAAATCCGCCCAAACCAGTCCGGGTCAAGTTCAGCGCCGATGTAATCGGCCAGAAACTCGCGGCGGTTGACGCCATAGCTATCAGCCAAACGCACAAGCTTGCCTTCAAGCGCCATCAAGCGACGGTTGATGTCATAAATCTGCTCAACCAGTGCTTCAATCCGCTGGTTGTTCAAACGAACAGAACGGACACGCTCGACAATATCTTTTTGCAGTTTTTTGAAACGACGCGTCTGGGATGCCGTGAGGTCTTCGCCTTTGCGCTGCTCTTCGATCATAATATCCTGAAGGCGGCGCAGTTTTTTATAATCTGCCGATATATCATCGAAGGTCATCATCACGCCGTCGCGTAGCTCCGCTTCCATCGCGGAAAGCGACAACGCGCCTTCGTCGAAATCGTCTTCATCGTCGTCGGCGTTTTCGGCCTTCTCGGCTTCTTCCTTATTGACCCGCTCAGCGACTTCCGGCTGTGTCATGTCAGGGCGCGCTTCCGGGCCCCCGCCATAGGTGGCGTCAAGATCGATAATATCGCGCAAGAGAACGCGGCCTTCGGTCAGTTCGTCGCGCCAGACCGTGATCGCTTCAAAGGTCAGTGAACTTTCGCACAAGGCGCGGATCATGGTCTCGCGGCCAGCCTCGATGCGTTTGGCGATGGCGATTTCGCCTTCGCGCGACAACAGCTCAACCGTTCCCATTTCGCGCAGATACATGCGCACAGGATCATCAGTGCGGTCGGCCGAAGACGATGTGTTCGTTGTAACGACGCCCTTACCGGTTTTATCGTCTTTTGTCGCGAGCGCTTTTGTCTTGGTTTCTTTTGCTGGCGCTTCTTCCTCATCGTCATCTTCCTGATCGACCAGATTGATGCCCATTTCGGATAGCTGCGCCATGATGTCTTCAATCTGCTCAGACGAGACTTCTTCTGACGGCAAAACTTTGTTCAGCTCATCGTAGGTTACAAAGCCGCGTGACTTTGCTGTCTTGAGCAGTTTTTTAACGTCCTTATCCGTCAGATCGAGGATCGGACCATCACCCTGCTCTACAATCTCAGGCTGCTTTTTAGCCGTCGCTTTTTTCGCCATATCTTAGAAAACCTTTTACCGGTTGAACTTTTTGTCGACGCTTTGCTTCATGCGATCGAGCGCATCTTCAAATCGCCGGGGTGAGTCACCTTCGTCTGTCGACGATGTCTCACTCGCTTTGTTCAAATTGACCAATTCCTCACGCGCAGCCGCCGCCGCTCTCCAGCCCTCATCGCCATCAGTGAAAATCTGAGACGCCGATTTTAACACCTCTTGTTTGAGTGACGATTCAAACAAATGATGCGCCAGGGCGTTTGCAAAACCCTGGACGACCTCTTCGATCTCAGTCTCTGGCCGGAGGAATCGGTGTTTCGAGAGCTCAGAGTCATTAAGGACCCGCTCCAAGGAACCTGCCGCGCCAGTCTTGGTGAGATGGCTTTTCAGACCCCCGCTGTCAAGGCCGGGATCACCTGAAATGGCCGATAAAACCTCGCTTAACAGCAATTTCAGGTCGGAACTGGCAAGATCGAGCTCAAAAAACGCTGATTCCTGGCGTTCTATAAGGTCCGGGTGGTTAATCGCCGCCAACACCAACGTCGCCTCCCGGGTCCAGATTTGCGGGGCGCCAAGACGTTTTAATCCGGCAGTCGGGTGGGCAGGTTCCGCATATTTGAAGCCCTGATTGCGCGAATTCCCTCTTTGCCCACGATTATAACCCTGCTGATTCGCGCCGCCTCGACTGCCCTTTTGATAGGCGCCCGATTTATTCGGCGCCGGACGAAACCGTTCATCGAGCCGGCTCGCCAGCTCCGCCCCATAAGCGCCGCGCACATCTTTATCGGCGATGATTTTAACGAGATCACGCAAATGCGCCCGCAAAGCCGCCCGTCGTTCCGGGGTGTCGAGTGATCGCGTAGAGATTTCGCGATCCCATAAGACATTCACCAACGGCTCGGCTTTTTCCAATATCTTTTCAAAAGCCCCGGCGCCCTCATCTCGAACCAGATCATCCGGATCCTGACCTTCTGGCAAAAACGCGAAAGTCAAAGACTTGCCCGGCTTCAACAAGGGCAAGGCGCGATCAACTGACCGATAAGCAGCGCCGACACCAGCCTTATCACCATCAAAGCATAAGACTGGCTCATCGCACGCACGCCACAACAATGCGATCTGGTCTTCCGTCAATGCAGTACCCAAAGGCGCCACGGCATTTTTAAACCCGGCGCCCCAAAGGGCGATCACATCCATGTAGCCTTCGCAAACAAGCAGCGGCGCTTTCTTTTCTGCTGCCGCCGTGCGCGCCGCCGTTAAATTGTAAAGCACCGAGCCTTTGTGAAAGAGCGGCGTCTCCGGTGAGTTTAAATATTTTGCCCGCGCATTCGGGTCGAGGGCGCGACCGCCAAAGGCGATCACCCGATCACGAGGACCAAGAATAGGAAACATGATGCGGTTACGGAAACGGTCAAACCCAGGCCCGCCATCATCTGGTTTGATCACCAGCCCGGCCTCGACCAGCACATCTTCCGTGAACCCTTTATTGATCAACGCGTCTTTCAACGCGCTGCGCCCGCCCGGCGCATAGCCCACCTGGAACGCATCCATCTGGGCATCTGTCACTTCGCGGCCACGCAGATAATCCATCGCCTCGCGGCCATCAGCCCGTCGCAACATGGCGGCAAAAAACTTCGCCGCCATCTCACAGGCTTCCGCCAGACCCTGGCGCTTTTGCGCCTGGGCCGCTTCCTGCGGGCTCTCTGCTGGCAGAGGCAATCCGGCCTCTTCAGCCAATCTTTCCACCGCTTCATGAAAAGTCAGGCGTTGGGTTTCAGTTAAAAACGAAATGATGTCGCCATGCTTGCCTGACGAAAAGCAGTGATAAAAACCCTTCTGGTCATTGACAAAAAAGGACGGCGTTTTCTCTTTGGTGAACGGAGAAAGTCCAGCCCATTCATTGCCTTGGCGCTTTAGCTTTACATGACGCCCAATGACGTCAGACGGCCGCAAACGGGCTTTTAATTCGTCCAGAAAATCAG
>BQJH01000260.1 GCA_021604605.1 Hyphococcus sp. | reverse complement strand
CTCCGGTCCGGCGACTATCATCCCGCCGACTGCGTTCGCCCCTTGAATGTGCGAGTTATCATAGACCTCGATGCGTTCCGGTGTTGCTTCCAGTCCCAACGCATCGGCGAGCCCTTGCAGGGCTTTGCGTTGGCTGGCGCTTTCGGCCATCCGCCGAGACAAAGCCTCGCGCGCATTCATCAACGCCGCGTCAACAACATCTCGTTTCTCTCCACGTTGCGGCGCGTGGATTGTGATCTTTCTTTCCGCCCGCAATGAAAGTGCTTCCATCAACAGATCAGTTTGTGTTGGTGTAGTAGAAACCAGAATTGAGGATGGCGGTTCGCGGCCATCATAAAACTGCGCCATGAACGCGTCGAGGATATCTTCCGGTTCAAGGTCTTTATCATGGCGCGGGAAATAAGCGTAATTGCCCCAGTTCTGCCCGGCGCGAAAGAAGAAGACTTGAATGCAAGCCTGTCCGCTATCTGTGTGAATGGCGAAAACATCCGCTTCTGCGATGCCGCCCGTGTTGATGTCTTGCGTGCCTTGCACATAGCTGAGGGCGCGAATGCGATCACGCAATGCGGCGGCGCGCTCAAAGTCCAGCGCTTCCGCCGCTTTTTCCATCTGTGCTGACAATGTCCGCTGAATGGCGGTGTTGTCGCCAGAGAGGAAAGCGCGGGCGTCCTTAACAAGGGAATTGTAATCTTCGAGGCTGATCAAATCGACGCAAGGGGCTGAACAGCGTTTGATCTGATGTAAAAGGCAGGGGCGCGTCCGAGCATCATAAACACTGTCGGAACACGAGCGCAGGAGAAATGCTTTTTGCAGCGTATTGAGTGTGCGATTAACGGCGCCTGCTGACGCGAAAGGGCCGTAATAACTGCCCTCTCGTTTGCGTGCGCCGCGATGTTTCAGGATTTGCGGCGCCGGGTGGTCTTCCGAAACAAGAATGAACGGGAACGATTTGTCATCGCGCAGGAGGACATTGTATCGAGGTTTAAGCAGCTTGATGAGATTGGCCTCAAGCAGCAAGGCCTCGGTCTCTGTGCCGGTGACCACAAACTCCATCGCCGTGGTCTCGGCGATCATGCGCATGATCCGGTTGGAGTGCCCGCCCGCTTTAGCGTAGCTCGAGACCCGGTTTTTGAGGTTTTTGGCTTTTCCGACATAAAGCACGTCAGACTTTTCGTTCATCATGCGATAGACGCCTGGCTTACCGGGCAATCGTTTGACATAATCGCCAATGAGCGCGGCGCCCTGCGGGGGTGGGGATTGACTTTCTTCCTGTTCCTCGGTGGTTTTCATTGTGTGTGGAGTTAACCGCTCGTTCACCATGGCGCCGATAGCCTTCTCTTTGAGCTAATGCGCCGTGCCCCTGAGGTCAAATGGGGTCAAATGGGGGCAAGCTTCGATAGATGTAATAGCGTGAGATAGGCCAGACTGAGATGACTGAACCGCTGGAAGAACGCAAAGACGTCACTGTCGTTCTCATCCTTTTTACGCTGCTGGCGATGGCGGGCATACTGGCGGGTAATTTTATTGTCCGTGATTATGCCAGAGCGCGAGCGAGCGTCTCATGGCCCTCGGTAGAAGGGGTTGTGTTATCTCAGCAAGATGAGGGCGAGGGGGCTTTGCGATATGCGTATTCCTTTGATGGGCGCAACTATGTATCAAAACGACGTTACGTTTTTAGCGCACAGTTCTTTGAGCAGGCGACGGCTGACTATGCTCCCGGTGATTCCGTGACGGTATATATTGACCCGGAACATCATCGTTATTCGATCATTCAACAAGGAGCAGCAGGCGGCGCTTTTGTGCTCTTTTCATTATTGAGCGGTGTCTGTTTGTTTTTAGGCGTTGGTGGTGTTGTATGGGCGCTCAGTGAAAATGCAGAAACCTATCTGGTTTTTCCACCAAATCTGATCCCACAAAAAACGGGCTAGCGTTTTGTGCGCTCGAGCTCGACACCGGCGGCGCTGGCTTCAGGAATAGCGCGCGGTTTTTCAATCCGCACCCGAACAGATATTGCCATGGGATTAGAGAGCGCCAGATCAGCAATGCGCTCCGCCAATGTTTCAACCAACTTGATATGGCCTTCTGCAATAATCGCCTTAACCCCTTGGGTCAGTTTATTGTAGCAAACGACATCTTCCAGCCGATCGCCAACAGGTTCAGACGGTTCAATCACTTCAACATCGAGATCAATGATTAGCGGTTGCGGCGCGCCCTGCTCGCTGTCGTAAACGCCAATATAAGCATCAAGCTCCAGCCCCCGCACAAAGATGCGCCGGCGCGGCGCAGTAGCATTGCGCGGCAGGGTCGTGACCTCTGATGGGGGCTTTGAGCTGGCCATGTCTATTCCTTTACCAGAACATCCGGCGTTTGCCAGGCGAGATGTTGTCCGCCATCAACGGCAATCATCTGCCCTGTCACGGCGCGCGCCTTCACAAGGTAAAGTACGGTGTCGCAAATATCATCCGGTGTTGCGCCGTGACCAAGAATAGTCGCCTCGTTTTGGCGCGCCCAATCTTCATCGGACTGGCGGGCATTTTTTAAAACTGGCCCGGGGCCAACTCCGTTGACGCGGATGCACTTTGGCCCCAGCGCCTGGGCCAGGGTTTGCGTCAGACTAAAGAGCGCAGATTTGGTCAATGTGTAGGTCAAAAATTGCGGCGTTAGTTTTAAGACGCGTTGGTCAATCAGATTAACGACAAGATTGTTTGCACCTACTTTTGCTTGTGCGGCAAAATCCTGTGTCAGTTTCAGCGGCGCCCTTAAATTTGTCTCAAGATGTTTGTCCCAACTCTCACGCGTCATCGTATCAATCTCGTCATGCTCAAAGACCGATGCGGAATTGACGAGCAACGAAAGGGGGCCAAGTTTGTCAGTAGCAGCTTTAATCAGGCCGGCTGTTTCTTCTTCGATTGAAAGATCAGTCTGAACAGCGACGGCCTTGCGGCCAATCTTTTTGATCTCGCTGACAACTGTATCCGCTTCATTTTTTGAAGAACGGTAATGGACCGCAACATCATATCCTTCGCCGGCAAGGGCCAGCGCAATTGCTTTGCCGATGCGCGCGCCGGCGCCCGTAACAAGGGCGACGCCATTTGCTGAAGAGGTCATGCGATTAAATCCCGCCGGCGAGTTTCGTTAGCGCGATAATAAAGCCGATATAAGCGCCGAACATAAACATACCTGTCAATCGCCCGATATCCCGTCGGGAGAGGACATAAGCCGACATCAAGAGCATGGTTACGATCATCACCGGAATATCGACACTGCGAGACGCGTGATCGAAAACGGCGGTGCCGGTAAGGCCTGCTGCGCCGCCAACGGCCAGGAGGTTGAATATGTTTGACCCGACTATACCACCGATGGCCACGTCGGATTTTTTATGGAACGCGGCGGCAACCACGGTCGCCAGTTCAGGCAGAGATGTGCCGAAGGCGATAATAGTGAGCCCGATTAATTCTTCGCGAACGCCGAGACTGGCGGCGAGAGACGAACCGTTTGTCACCAGCAAATGGGCGCCAAGCGGCAGGCCAATCAAACCCACGGCAAGGAAGGCGATTGTTTTGGCGCTAATACCTGCGTTCTCGAGATATTCGTCAACTTCATCGATAACCGGCTCAGCGCCGCCATGACTGGCGCGCCACCACATGTAAGCTACATATGCGATAATCCCGGCGAACAACGCGCCGCCCCACATCGTGTCGATTGATCCATTTACATAAGCCGCCGCTGCAAAGGCGCCCGTCGCCAGCAACATAACAATGACGTGCCGCCGCAAGCCTTCAACATGTGTTGTAATTGGATAGATGATTGCGGGCAGGCCAAGCACAAGAAGTACATTGGCGATGTTTGACCCGATAATATTGCCAAGAGCGATGCCGTCATTGCCACTGAGAACGGCTTGAACGGTAACGACAAGTTCCGGCGCGGACGTGCCGAAGGCGACAATGGTCAAGCTGATGATAAGGGCAGGGATGCGTAACGCAGCAGCAAGGCCAACAGCGCCGCGCACCAGAAGGTCACCCGCCGCCAGCAGGATCACCAGTCCGAAAAGTACCAGAATAATTTGAGAGACCATGAAAAGCCTTTATCGCGGTTTATGCGAGCTGATATAAGAGCCCGCATTCTGCATTACAGTATGCCAACACGCGGCGCGGCTAATCGATCTTGCCTTTTTCAACTAAATTCAAAATCGCGAAGACCACGATAAAACCGACGATCATCGTCACGCCCATCCAACCTGGACCCATAGGAAACC
>BQJH01000259.1 GCA_021604605.1 Hyphococcus sp. | reverse complement strand
ATGCGCGCCGGGGGCAGATTTATGCGGGGGTGTATGAAAAAGGCGGTGTAGCCCGCATGGCGCCATTCGTTATCGATCCGAAACAAGCGTTGAAAATGTTGGCTGTTGAGGCTGGCGCTGCGCCTTTGGCGTTGGTTGGGTCCGGGGCTGCGCTTTTGCCAACGCCATTGCCTGTTGGTTGGAGCAAAAGCGACGGAGACAGCCAAATCGATGCGAAAATAGTAGCGCGCCTGGCGGAGAAAGAACCCACCCCTTCTGGGCCGCCTGCGCCTTTGTATTTGAGAGGGCCAGACGCGAAACCGCCCAGGCCGGGCCCCTTAGGCGCGCGGCTAAAATGAAGCGCTGGCGCATATGGCGGGCTGAGCCAGCAGATGAAGACGATCTCGTACGTATTGAAGCGGCGGCTTTTGGCGAGAAAAGCTGGGGTGAAAACAACGTGCGCGAGAGTTTTGTCGCGCCGCGCGTGACAATTTTATTGGCGGCGCCACGGCAAAGAATGGTCCAAACGCTTGGCGCCGGAAGTAACCAGCCGCCTGTTGGCTTTGCTATGTGGAGAGACCTCGGGCCTGAAGCAGAAATCCTGACAGTTGGGGTCATCCCCGAAGCGGCGCGAAAGGGTGCGGGAACTGAACTATTGAGCGCCTGTCTTGAGGGCGCGAAAATGCGCGGCGCAAATAAAGTTTATCTGGAGGTCGACCAAGGCAACAAGGCTGCGTTGGCGCTATATGGTCGTGCTGGATTTCAACAAATCAGCGTCAGGCGGGCTTATTATCGCAATGGCGCTGATGCGGTCGTCATGGAATGCGCATTATAGCGTTGTTATTTTCGCTTTACAGTTGCAAGGAGAGCGCCGCCAATAGATAAGGACGGCGAGGCGTTTATCGCGCGCGCCAAGGAGGAAAAGATGGATCGGCTGGAAAAACTCTGCACCGAAAAAGGTATGCGCATGACAGAGCAGCGCCGGGTCATCGCGCGTGTTCTATCGGTTGCCGATGATCACCCTGATGTTGAAGAGATTCATCGCCGCGCGTCAGAAATCGATTCCAACATTTCGATCGCCACGGTTTATCGCACCATGCGGTTGTTTGAAGAATCCGGCGTGGTTGAGCGTCATGACTTTCAAGACGGGCGCGCGCGCTACGAAGAAGCAACAGAAGATCATCATGATCATTTGATTGATTTGCGCTCAGGCGAAGTGATTGAGTTCGTCAATCAGGAGATCGAGGCCTTGCAAAAGCGTATCGCCGAAGAACACGGTTACAAGCTCGTCGATCATCGGCTTGAGCTTTACGGCGTTCCCCTCGACAAATCGAAAGACTAGATCGAAGGGTGAGCAGTTAAATTGCTCGCACCGATTTTCAGATCAAATACCCTTTGATTTCCGATCAGAATGGCGCGTGCTTCGCATAAACGCGTGGACTTCACACGGTTAGCTTTTGCCCGACGCTTTTCGTAATGATTAGCAGAATCGGTCAAATTGCACGGGGGATTCTTGACATTTCAACAGGTAAACTACCTAGTGTACTTGTGAGGAGCGGCTCATGGTTAATGGGAAAATAACGCCCAGCGCCTAGATTCGCCGTCCAAAATTAGATCTTGAGGAAATGCCCCATGCCATCACTCCGTGAGCTTTACCCGATCCCTGATATCGATCCTTGCTGGACTGTTCCGCAAGATTTCGAGGCGGCTTTTGACTGGAATTATGATGATGGTCGCAAGCAGATGATGCACCTTTATCAGAAGGGAAAGGACATGCAGTGGGATGCGCTTGATCGCATCGACTGGGATCTGGCTATTCACGAAGAAAATCCCATGGAAATGCCGGATGAAAGCATGGGCATTTTTCACACGCCCATATGGCAAAAGATGAGCAACAAGGAAAAAGCAGAATTTCGCCGCCATGCTCAAAGCTGGATGATGTCGCAATTCATGCAGGGCGAACAAGCCGCGCTCATCTGTGCGGCGAAAATTGTTCAGCAGGTGCCGGACCTTGATGCAAAGTTTTATGCGTCGACACAAGTGATGGATGAAGCCCGCCATGTTGAGGCGTACAAAAAGTATCTGTCAAAGCTTGGCGTCGCCTATCCCATGACCAAACCACTGCAGACATTGGTCGATCAGGCGCTGCGCGACTCGCGTTGGGATATGACATATCTGGCGATGCAGGTAGTGATTGAAGGTCTGGCGTTAGCGGCATTTGGTAATATTCGCGATATGGCCAAAAACCCACTCGCCCAACAGTTAAACGCCTATGTCATGGAAGATGAGTCGCGGCATGTAGCGTTCGGGCGCGTGACGCTAAAGGAGTATTACCCGCACTTAACTCAGGCCGAACGTGATGAGCGCGAAGAATTTCTTGTGGAGGCCTGTTATCTCATGCGTGACCGGTTTGAGGCGCGCGAGCTTTACCAACATCTTGGCTTGCCTGTTGATCAAGTGGTTGAAGCGCAAGAAAATTCAGAGTTTCAGCGTCATTTTAAATCGATGCTATTCCAGCGCATTGTACCAATCGTGCGCGATGTTGGTTTGTGGTCTGATAAAATTCAGGCGGCTTATACGGATATGGGTGTGATTGGGTTTGCGGATGTAGATTACGAACAGCTTTCTGAGAACGACAATAAGCGCGCGGCGGAATTTGACGACATCAACAAACAAAAACGCCAAGGCTACGTTGAAGAAGTCGCGGCATTGGGCGCGTCTGGCGGTGTTGCGGCGGAATAATTAAAGCGCGCAGATTTACTTCATCTGGTTGGGCAGTAGCGCGCCGCGAGAATGCGGCCTTGTCCTGGTTCCTGGATAATCAGCGCACACCCATAACCTTCTTCTGGCGCTGTGGCGGTAAAGGTCGCGCCGGACGAAGGGGCTGCCCCTAATGCTGTTATCGCTGTAACGACATTTTTTTCCCTGAAGGCGTGGCCGGCATTTTCACCGCGTATCACATTGGTTTTCACATCGGGTAAAAACGTCACCAGAAAAGCTTCTGCATCCTTCTCGCATTTTGTGACCGTGAATAGAATTTTGTCGCCATCTTTGCGCGCTGAGATAATTCCAGCCTTGTTTGCGGTTATCTCTTCATCGATCAGGGTGCTGACCTTATGTCTGGCAGAGCCAATTGCCTCGTTTGATCCGGCAACAATCATCTGCGGGGTGTAGACAGAGCTTCGATGGCGAATTTTCTTGTTGTAGTCGCGCTGGCGCAATGTGTTGGCGGCGCTGGAATATGGATCTTCCCAGCGGCCGTTTCGGGTCGGGAGCTGGTTCCAATAATCGACATGCCAGGAGAGCGCGACGAGATCGCCCCGACCGGTCAATTCACGGAAATACTTATTTGCTGAAATGCACGAGCTGCAGGCTTGAGAAGTAAACAGCTCAACCACAACCGGTGAGGATGTTTCCTCCTCTGCGCCGGCGCGTGATGGGAGGACGGCGAGCGCAAGAACGCAAAAAAGCAGCGCTGAAACTGGGGATTGAGAGGTGGTTGATGTTTTCCGCATGGGTCGTCCTGTTACACAACATATACAATAAATCGCGTTGAAGACCTATTTTGCGGCTTGATTAGGGCTAATTCAAAGCAATCCTCCTCAATTTTGCGCGAGGAATAGCTGGCGACCCGGCCTGCCAAGCGTTGCATATCACCGCCCGCCTGCCTAAATAGCGCGGTTTTAAAGGTCTGGCGTAAGAGATGAGTGCATCACGCGAAAAATCGGAAAAGTCCGTCTTCATCCGCACCTATGGGTGTCAGATGAATGTCTATGATTCCGAGCGTATGGCGGGGCTTTTAAAACCGCTCGGCTATAGCGCGGCGCAAACGCCGGAAGCCGCCGATCTTGTGATTTTGAACACCTGCCATATCCGCGAAAAAGCCGCGGAAAAGGTCTATTCAGAGCTTGGGCGGCTGAAAAAAATAAAAACCAAGAAGCAAAAAAACGGCGAGGCGATGTCTATTGCGGTCGCCGGATGTGTAGCGCAGGCGGAGGGGCCTGAGATTACAGCCCGTGCGCCGCAGGTCGATATGGTCATCGGCCCGCAATCCTATCATCGGTTGCCGGAACTCCTTGCGCGCGCCGCTCGCGATAGCGGGGATATTCTTGAGACGGATTTTGCGGTTGAAGAAAAGTTTGATCGGTTGGCGGAACGTGAAGCCGACGGGCCCACGGCGTTCGTCACCATTCAGGAAGGCTGCGATAAGTTCTGCACCTTCTGTGTTGTGCCTTATACGCGCGGTGCTGAAGTCTCGCGCCCTGTAGATGCGGTGACGGCAGAAGTCAGATCGCTCGTTGCGCAGGAC
>BQJH01000258.1 GCA_021604605.1 Hyphococcus sp. | reverse complement strand
GGATGAATCTCAGCCATCTGATTAAACAACCGCTTACGGCCGGCTTGTGCTCGTTTCTTATTGCGAGTGTTACCACTATCGCACCAGCAGCAGCCGACGAAGCCGCCGAGGCTTTCGTTCAGCAGGTTCTCGACGAAGCAGAGCCGTTTCTGGATGAAGAGGATGCGACCATTCAATATGAAGGGCTGGAAGCATTAGTCGGTAAATATGTCGATATGCGTCGCATCGGTCTTTTCACTCTAGGACAATATGCTCGCCAGCTCACCGATCGGCAAAAGGCGGAATACCTTCCCCTGTTTGAAGAGTTTGCGACGCAAATCTATCAGGGCGCCCTTTCAAATTATTCCGGGCAGACCCTCAAAGTTACGGGATCAATTGATCGGTCTGAACGTGACATCATTGTGAACTCAAAAATCGTCGACCCAAAGCCTGGCGATCAGTTTGCCGATATTGTTGTTCACTGGCGGGTTTATAAAAGTCGCAGCGGCGAAGTGTCGATCGTTGATGCTGGCGCCGATAATATCTGGCTGGCAATCGAACAGCGCAGTCAGTTCACTTCCGTCATCGCAAATAATGGCGGCGCGCCCGCCGGCATCGATGCGTTGATCGCTGACCTACGAGAACAAACGAGCGAATAACATCTCACAACAACAAAAAAAAAGGCCGCCTCAAAGGGCGGCCTTTTTGTATTCAGTAATAAGTCTCGTGATTTATCACGAATAATATTCGACCACGAGGTTTGGCTCCATCGTGCACGCATATGGCACTTCAGCAAATTCCGGGACGCGCATGTATGTTGCCGTCATTTTCTTTGGATCAACATCGACGTAATCCGGAATGTCGCGCTCAGGGCTTTGCAGCGCCTCAAGCACCAACGCCATGTTCTTGGATTTTTCCTTGATCTCAACAACATCACCAGGGCGCAAACGCACTGAAGGGATGTTGGTGCGAACACCGTTCAACAATACGTGGCCGTGATTGACGAACTGGCGTGCAGCAAAAACCGTCGGCACAAATTTCGAGCGATAAACGATCGCGTCCAAACGGCTTTCCAGAAGACCGATCAACAACTCAGACGTGTTACCGCGACGACGAACAGCTTCGTCGTAGATCTTTGAGAACTGCTTTTCAGTGATGTTGCCGTAGTAGCCTTTGAGCTTCTGCTTGGCCATCAACTGGAGCCCGAAATCAGACGGCTTGCCCTTGCGGCGCTGGCCGTGCATGCCGGGACCGTAGTCGCGTTTGTTAACTGGTGATTTTGGCCGGCCCCAGACGTTTTCGCCGACCCGGCGGTCAAGCTTGTGCTTGGCGCTAATGCGCTTTGACATAAGTCCTCACTATCGACGTGGCCCGGCTCCGGGGCCAATCCCCGATGCGATCTCAACGGCGGTCCACACGCCTACCCGTTTAGAAGCGCCGGGCTATAAGGCCCCTATGGCGATCTGTCAAATATTTGAGCCCGATAAGCGGCAAGAAAAAAGCCCGCCAATTGGCGGGCTTTTCTAATTCATTGTGTGAAAGCGCTCTTTAAGCGGTTTTCTTCTTGCGGCCTGCGAAACCCAAGCCAGCGATCCCGGCGCCCATCAACCAGACGGCAGCAGGAAGCGGTATCACTGTTTCACCAATTGTCGAATAATGGCTCAGACCGCCTGCTCTAATGCAATTTGGTCCTGTGCAAATTGAATCGGTATACGTAAACATCAACTCTCCGCCGCTTAGATTTCTAATCCAGACAGCTGTATTAGAAAGCTTGAACAAGATGTACTCAGCCGCAGTTTTAAAGGGTGCGCCGCCATTTGGACCCTTCGTATGGTCGGCGATGGAAAAGCTCGTGCCAGCCAAAATATTCAGCTGTGCAAGCTCAAACGCATCCCCTGAAGGAACACCGTCATACTGATCAGCGGTAAGACCCAACGTACCGGTCGTAGTTGGATCGCCCACACCGTTCCCCGGAGTGAATGGCCCGCCACCAGTAAATGCATGACAAGCCGGATCGAGCGCAGGTGTCACTGTGCTGGTGCATGTAATCTGTGCATTCGTCGTGCTGTTAATGCTGATAGTCGTCGCGTTAGCTGAAAAAGAAGCAAAGCAAATGCTTCCCACTAATGCCGCGCCTAAAGAATTCAAAAACTTATTCATAACTTCCCCCAACTGGAGTTTACCTACCCACAACCACGCTCTTTTTACCGGTTCGAAGATTTTTGTGCAACCGCAAACAATGAAATTAAAGCAAAAATCGTGCCAAGAACACGCGCATAGCGGGTGCTGGCCTACGCCTCACATTTTTCAATTGTAAAACGGGCTATATTTCAGAGCTTTTACACAACATGGACCGGCTGTGCCGTACCTGTGTAATCGTTATTTTGCTTCTTCACCCAGCGCCTCATAGGTGACAAGGCGGTAGCGATATTGCTCCGTATCACGCATGTTCTTTGCTACGACGCCATGAAGATCTTCATCCCAAGCTGTCCACTGCGTAATAAACACTTCCGTCGCATTACGGTCACCCTGATATTGAAGATCGATCACCGCTTCCAGCAGGCTGTTGGCCGCTTCAGGATAGCGCGCATAATCAATATGCAGCCTACCATCTTCAAAGCGCAACAGCCCCTTGTCCATGAACCAGTTCCACTGGATCAGTTGCATGGTCTGATAGGCCTGGCTGCGACGCGGTTTGTTCTTCTGTAAGACACGACGAATGCCCGCTGCGTAAATTCCTTTCAGGCGCGCATCACTATGGACGCCGTCCTCATGCAGCATGCGCGTTGCGAAAAGGGAGACAAGATCAGACTTCATTTCCTCAATGAGATCGGCTGTGTCTTGCAGCGCTGCATCAATATCGCCGCCATCCTTGGTTTGGTCCGGCCCGAGATAGTGCCCGATCTCATGCCAGAGCGTGCGATAAAACCCGCCTTCTAACGTGAGATCACCTTGGTGTTCATCTGCGACAGCGGCATTGAACGAACGCTCAGCGGTTTTGAAAATCGCTTCATTGGTCAAAATATTTGAGCGGATCAAAATCGTACGGCCATATTGGCGCGACAGATGACCTTCATTCGGCAGGATCGTCGCTGTATTCGTGCCGCGCGACTGACCGTAATCAACAACCACGTTATAAACACCGACAGGGATATCGCTGCGCACTGTTTTATTTGCGCTGTAAGGAAGAGCATCTTCAATTTTCTGAATGTCGCCAATTGAAGCTGCCAGTTCGGCAGTCTTCGCCTTGTCACGCTGCAACAGGCTGAGGCTAAAAAAGCTTTTCACGCCATAAAGCGTGTCGTCATAGGTTTCATAAGACCCAATCTGCGCATTCAGATTACCGGTAAACTCACCGGTAATCCAAGCGGCATCGCCACCATCATAATCATCGGCGAGAAAGTCCCGACCACGCAACCGCAGGAACCGCGCAAAGGCCGGGTCTTCATCAGCAATCAAATCAGCTGCTGCGTTCAATCGGTCATAGATGAAGAAAATATCTTCCGCGTAAGCCACTGAGTAAGGAACCGCCATATACTCATCTGCATTCTGCAGTCGCTCACGGATACCCGGGTGCAAAACTTCAAGTGCAGGATACGAATCCAGTGTTTTCAGCGCAGCCGCTACGTTTTCTGGAGTCGTCGCCTGCACGGTCGAACGCAAATGTAAAAGCTCTGCGCGACGTTCCGGGTTTTGTTCCAAAAATGCGTCAAACTTTTCACGCGTTGTTCCAGCTGGATAAACATTCTTGCTGGCGGTTTCATCCTCGACGTTCAAAAACTTCACCCGGTTATTATCCAGCGTCGTAGTGATCGGCCCTTTGCTCATCCGAAAAAGGTCCTTCAGCCCTTCCTGATCTGACTGCGCTTCAATGAAATGTCGTGCGGCGCGCGCCTGCGGGTGACGCTGATCGAGATAGAGATCATGCAACCGATCACCAGCAGCAATCAGCTCTTTTGCCGCCGCCTTTTCCGCATCACTTAACCCCGCTTCGTCAAAGCCCAGATGAATTCGCAGGGTTTTGTCGAAGATCGGCGCCAGCGCTTCTTCGCCCCAGGCGCCGTCAAGAAAATCCACATTGGTTGTCCCCGCGGGCGCCTGCTCTGAGGCCTGTGTTGGCGTCTCAACATTATCAGTCGCACTTTGTGTTGGCGCGGCATTCTCTCCGGAACATGCCGCAGCAAAACCAAAACAAATAAGGGCTAGTTTTTTCATCAAATTGTTTCCCAAAATAATTCGTACTTACGGCTTCACAGAGAACGGCGTAAACTCCGTCTCTGCGTCATAAACATCAACCCCTTCGGCGCGCTTTAACATCGCGACCACCCGATAGGTGACAGGGGTCA
>BQJH01000257.1 GCA_021604605.1 Hyphococcus sp. | reverse complement strand
CCGAGAATGTAGAAATTATCCTTATCAAGATTAAGCGCCTTCCTGACCTGCTCAACCTCTTCAACAAAGCGGTCAACTTCCCATAAACGGTCATCGTCTGGCTGGTCGCTGTATTAACTGCCAAGCTGATCGTAATAGTATTACTCAATTCCCGCGCCCGGCATGAAACTGTCAAACGCTTCAAAATATTCATGAGTGCCAGCTGGCCCTCCGTGAAGCAGAAGAAGTTTTATCTTTGGGTTATTGCCGGTGCGCTTGGTCCAGACATTAAACGTCCCGTAGTCTGTCTCAATCGGGATCATTTTTACGCCGCCGGACAACACATCGTCCCGGCCAGTGTTGTCGTAATAATCAACCGAGGGCGCTTTGGAAATTTCCACTTCCTGCGTGCAGCCCACAATGGCGCCAAAGCCAATCAAGCACAAAGCCGTAACCAGTACTGATGTGAATTTATTACCGTCCATGTTTGAGCCCCTTGTTGGATTAGTTGTTATTCCGAACCTATCATGGATTTAGGCCCGGCGACGAGGCCTGCAATCAATTTAGTGCAGCCATAAGTGTGCTCAAAATTTAGGCAGTAGATCGCATCAGGAGGCAAAATACCCGAAGATAATTGCAATTGTCGCCGCCAATCCCATCAACCCGATAATACGATCTGAGGCGCCATGCGGGTTGCCCCTGTCCGTTAAGGAAAACCGGATCAGGGCAAAACATGAAACGCCATAAACGAACAAAAACATCAACACAGAGATATCGACAATCAGAATAAACTGCGCGTTTAGCGTTGATGAGATTGTCATCAATGAAACAATTGTCATTAGGCTCGCCACAACCAGAATGTCGCGGACGCGTGGTCCGGTCTCATTTTTTGCAGAGAGGAATTTTGGCAGATACCCGGTTTTGCTGGCCGCTTGATTGACCTCTGTTGTGACGAGCAACCAACTGGCCGCACACCCAATGGTCCGGGCAAACGCGGCAATCGCAATCATCACCCCTGCGACAGGGCCAATCGCGACTTTAATTGCATCGGCGAAAGGCGCGGAAGAGTTTTTCAACTCATCAGCAGGCAGCAAACCGAACAACGCCGTTGACGCGGAAGCATAAACCAAAGCTGCAATAATAACGCCGATCACCGCCGCACGCGGCACATTCCGGTTCGGATTGTCGATCACTTTCGATACAGCATTGGCGCTCTCCAACCCAAGAAACGCCCAGAAGATTGTGAGAACAAGCGGCGACACAGCGCTGGTTAACGGTTCCCCGCTCACATTCCATGAAGCTGCAAACATTGCAGGGTCAAAATATAAAACCCCAATGACAATCGCCGCGACGATAGGCGCGAGTCCGAGGGCGAGTGTTGCTGCAGAAAAACGACCAATAAAACGCGGGCCAATAAGATTGGCGCCAGCCACAAGCCAGATACTGAGGATTAGAAGCCCTGTGTCGCCGCCGCGGCTCAACTCTAAGGAGAAGATGGCTTTGAAATAGCCGATCGCTGCAAGCAGCACCGCCACATTGCCCATCCAGCACGCGAGCCAATACGCCGCCCAGTTTAAAAACCCGATCGCCGGATGACACGCGGCCTTCGCATATTCAATCAGCCCTTCGTTCGCCGGGCGTGTGACCGCGAGACGCGCATAAACAATCGCCAGAATTACAGCGCCGACAGCCGCAAGCCCCCATGCGAGAAGACTACTTGAGCCAACTGAAGAAAGCGCCGCCGGCAATAAATATATGCCAGAGCCGATCATGTTGCCGGTAACAATACATATGGCGAGAAACAAGCCGATCTGCTTTTGCTGGCCCGTCATTTATTTATACCCCATCAATTGCCGCAAGCGATCATGAAACCAGAGCACAGCATTTTCATGTTTGAGTGAAAGTGGGCCCGGCTGATAAGTGCCCGCGTTTAAGTTTTTTGCGACATGTTCGCAGATCATTTTGTCTTCGTTCGTGACCTCGTCCGACATGGCGATCATCGCATTCAGTTCATCATGTCTGTCGGGATCGAAGAAATAAAGATAATCAAGGCGCGTTTCACAGACGCTTATGGGGGTGATCCGCTCCATCATCACCCCGTACTGATAAACATTGACCCCAACCCATGGCCATACCCAGCCCCAATAGCCCGAATAAACGGCATCTTTGCTCAAAGGCGGCGCATAATGCACTGCCGTCGCGTCTTTCATTTCCACTCTGTAGGCGGATGAATCGACTTCTTTATCTAGACCCGGATGCACATCTGGTACGTGATAGCCTTCCAGATAATTCTCCACATACGTCTTCCAGTTACAGGCAATATTGTGAGAGCGTTGAAAAGCAAAGGGGGCAACTGTCTGGTCTGGCCAGTCTTCCCCGACAGCTTGCATTTCATCGGCTATTGGCGCCGGGCGCTCGTTAAGCGTCGCAAAAACAAAGCCGCGCCATGTGCCGATGGTCACAGGCGTCAAAACATAGTCGCGGGGGTCAAACCCTTCCACCGCGCCAAAGTCTCTTGCCGATTTTAATCGTCCATCAAGCGCGTAGCGCCATCCGTGATATTTGCAGGTCAATTCCTTGCCGCAATGACCTTTACTGTCTGCAACAAGCGGCCCCGCACGATGGCGGCAAATATTGTGATGGCCTTTAAGCGTTCCGTCTTCCTGGCGCACAACCACAATCGGCACGCCCGCAAGGCTATCGGAAAAATAATCACCACTATTGGGCGCCATATTTTCATGACCAACCAGCCGCCATGATTTTTTAAAGATGGCGTCACGCTCGCGTTCATATGCACCAGCATCACAATAAGCAGAAGGTTCAAGCGCAAGAACCGGCTTCGCTGTATCCTGATCGATGCCTGCCATTACCCTCGTCCCCATAGGCTAGATAGTCTCGACCCTATAGAGGCAAACCAGTTTTGCCTATTGGGCTTGATACATCGCGCACTTTTATCGATACTTTTGATAAGGGAATTGTCCTATTTGATTGAGGCACCAACCCGACTTTCAGCGCATCGCCCTTCTCCGCATCAAGAATATCAATAGCGGCGACGCCATTTTTTAGGTGTTTGTCGCCCCACTGCATCAAGGCAAGTATTGTTAGCCCCAGTTCTTTGCCCTTCTCGGTCAACACATAACCAAACCGCGCACGCGCGCCGTCCTCCTGGTACGGTTCACGCTGCAAGATGTCGTTGTCGACAAGCCGCTTTAAGCGATGGGTTAAAACCGAGCGCGGTATCTGGATGTCTTCGCGGATGTCGTCATAGCGCATCACCCCGTAAAACGCCTCGCGAATGATCAGCAAGGTCCATCGGTCCGCAATAATCTCGGAGGCGAGCGCCGCGCCGCATTGATCGACCGGCACAGGCGAGCGGCGCCTTACTGACGGGAGTTCATCTGAGTTTGACATTCAGTTTCAGCTATCCTACCTATACCTGAGTATGAAATAAGGTATCAGGGAATAGCGAGCAAGTCCCTGACGTCCCTAACCCAACAGGAATTCATCATGGTATTAGAAGGTGGATGTTATTGCGGCGCAGTGAGATTTAAAGCGGACGGAAAGCCTCGGCTGAAAGCACAATGCCATTGTCGGCAGTGTCAGCACATTTCCGGCGGCGCCCCACAATATTTCATGCTGATGCCGACGGAAGGATTTACCTACACAGACGGAACGCCAAAGACGTTTAAAAAACCCGGTCTTGAAAATCCTGTGACGCGAGAATTTTGCGGCGATTGCGGCACACATCTCATCACGCGCCGACCGGGCCTCGATGGCATTATCCTAAAAGCCGGGACGCTTGATGATCCGGCAATTTTCAAAGCGCCGCACATGGCGATTTTTACGGAAGATCTGCAACCCTTCCATCACATCCCGGAAGGCATACCGAGTTTTGAAAAACTGCCGGGGTAAGGTAGAACGTTTTTCTCCCAATGCATCCCTTCTCACCTTGCATCTCTGCCCCAAAATCGCCGATGAATATTCATGGCGAAAAACACTGACACTTATGTCTGCCAGTCCTGTGGCGCGGTCACGGCGAAATGGGCCGGGCGTTGCGACGCGTGCGGGGAATGGAACTCTATCGAGCAGGAACTTGCCGAGGCGGGCCCTGCCGGTTCCCTCGGCGCCACGCGCGGTAAAGGCCGCAAGTTGGAATTTGCTTCGCTCTCCGGCGGTGGGGAACATGTCCCGCGCATCCTGACCGGCAACAATGAGTTTGATCGCGCCTGCGGGGGCGGACTTGTGCCGGGGTCAGCCTTATTGATCGGCGGCAATCCGGGCATCGGCAAATCAACCTTGCTGTTGCAGGTCGCAGCGGGCCTCGCGCAAGGCGCCTCAAGCGTTGCCTATATTTCCGGCG
>BQJH01000256.1 GCA_021604605.1 Hyphococcus sp. | reverse complement strand
GCACCATCTATTGTTAGGAAGGACGCCATCCTTGGCTGTCTGTTTCGAATACTGATGGGAAGACCCGTAGATGTATATCTGCATGTGCAACGCTCTTAGAGACAAAGAACTCGCCGCGGCGGGCAAGGATGCGCGCACTGTGGCTGATGTTTTTCGTCGTTGCGGCAGTCGCCCTCAATGTGGCAAATGCCTGCCCGACGTTGCGCAAATTATTGAAGATGTTCGCACCCGTGAGCATGGCGTTCAAAAAATCGCTGCAGAATAAATAGAGTAAAATACCATTAGCCATATTTTTTTACGCGAGTGATTTTCGCTCGCAAAGTTATCTGCGCAAGTGATAGTCGCTTGCAAAGATTGTTCTTGGACAAATGCGCTCTTGCCTTATTTTGTGGCTAGCGAATCTAACTGGAGAGTGAATTCATGAAGGGCGACCAAAAGGTCATAGAATATTTGAACAAGGCGTTGAAGCTTGAGCTGACAACAGTCAATCAGTACTTCCTGCATGCGCGGATGTATAAGGATTGGGGCTTTGAGCGCCTTGCGAAGATTGAGTACGATGAGTCTATCGATGAAATGAAGCATGCGGATGAGTTGATCGAGCGCATTCTTTACCTTGAAGGTCTGCCTAACCTACAGGATCTTGATAAGCTTTATATCGGTGAGACGCTGAAAGAATGTATCGAAGCGGACTTGAAGGCGGAAGAGCGTGCGCACCCGCTTTACAAAGATGGTATCGAATATTGTGAAAGCGTGCGTGACTATGTCAGCCGTGACATTCTCTCGCGCATTCTTGAGTCAGAAGAAGGTCACATTGATTTTCTTGAAACTCAGCTCAGTCTAATCTCAAAAATTGGCGAAGAGCGCTATATGCAGTCGCAAATGAAAAGCGACGGTTAAACAGGATAAAGCTGATGCGCCATATCTGGCTGGTTTTTCTCGCTGTGTTTTTGGTTTCTTGCGCTGCGTCAGAACCAGGAACATTTGATGGCGGCCAAAAGCCAGTGGATGAAGCGCCCACAATTGGTGAGCTTGGCGGCATGTGCGGCGGTATCGCCGGTTTTCAGTGCAAGGCGGAAGGCTCTTATTGTAAGATGAAGCCGGGGCTTTGTGTTGATACGGCGGACGCTGCGGGCGTATGCGCCAAAACGCCAGAGCTCTGCACTATGCAATATGAGCCTGTCTGCGGTTGTGACGGCAAAACCTATGGCAACGCATGTTCGGCGGCAGGTAAGGGCGTCAGCGTCGCTTATGACGGTGAATGCAAAAGCGAAGACTAACTTGTCGGTTGCGGTGTAATTTTCCAGCGCCGGTGCATCCATAACCACTGCCCCGGGCGGGCGCGAACATCGCGCTCTATGACTTCATTAATTTTGATCGTCAGCGCTTCAACATCCGCGAGAAGATCGCCGGTCGGTTCAAATGGAATTGGCTCTTGAACAGTGACTTTGAAATAGGCGCCGTCGAGACGCTCATTTGAAATCGGAATGACGGGCAAGTTAAACCGGACGGCCATCCGCGCCGCCGCTGGCGCTGTCATGGCGTCATGGCCCATAAAAGGCACGCGAATACCGCCTGTATTCAGCTTTTGGTCGGCAAGAACTGCGATTGAGTAATTATCTTTTAAAAGATCAATCAACGGTCGTGCGCCAGCCATGCCTTTTGGGATTTGGCGGCGGGTGGTAACGCGCCCGCGTTTCTTGATGATGTATTCATCAAGCAAGGGATTGTTCAGGGCGCGATAAACGACGCCGAATTTTAATCCCTGTTGTTGGGCGTTAATCCCGGTGACTTCCCAATTGGCGAAATGCCCGGTTACAAAGATTGCCCGGCCGGGATCATCGAAGATGGGCAGGATCTTATCGATGCCTTCGCAGATGATCCGTGGACGTTCTCCATCAATCTTCAATTTGTCGAGATGCGCGTATTCGGCGCCCGTACGGCCGAGATTTTCCCAGACATCTTTGATAGTGGCGTTGATTTTTTCCTTGCTCCAGTCAGGAAAGATCATCCGCAAATTATCTTCACCGCGCTTTGATAGGGGGCGGAGCAGAGGGCCAAGGGTGCGCAACAATTTGCCGCTGAACCAAGAGGCGCCGTCTATGCCGAGAATGCGGAAAAACGCGATGATGATACGAACGACGCCATATTCAATATAGTGGCTGAACTTTAGCGGCAGGTCTTTGCGCCGTTCCGGCAGCTCGTAATGATCATCTATCATGATGATGCACCCTCTGAGAGAGGGTTGATGATAGACACCACTTTTTGAAGGAGCTGATCGGGCGCGTTGATTTTCATTTTTACCGGCAGGGTCAACACCTCTTGGCGGAAGGCTTCAGGCAACCGCACATGGTCTTTTTCAGTGGTGATTAAAGCTGCATCTGTCTTGCGTGCAAGGCGTTTTAAAGCGTCAAGATCCTGTTCCGTATAGCGGTGGTGATCGGGAAAGGCAGTACGCTCAACAAGAGTAAACCCATGCGCCGTTAGTGTAGTAAAAAACTTTTCCGGCTTTCCAATACCGCAAAAGGCAACAACGTTTTGCGGCGGTTGCGCATTTTCAACCTCCAGCCATGCCGCGAAGGGTGTTGATTGTTTTTGGGCGAGAGCGGTTGCTGACTTTTCACTCGCACCAATCGCAACAATAATATCGGCGCGCGCTTTTGCCCGCGATAGGGGCTCGCGCATGGGGCCGCCGGGAAAAACCATATTGTCTGGATCTGCGCTATCTTCATCGATCAACAAGATTGAACAGTCTTTTTTGAGCGTCGGGTTTTGAAATCCATCATCCATAATGATTGCGTCGGCGCCAGCTTTTGCAGCTTGTACGGCGCCGGCGGGACGATCAGCAGAGACCCATGTGGGTGCGCAGCGCGCGAGCAACATTGCTTCGTCACCGATCATTGAGGCGTCGTGGTTTGCAAGGTCCGCCTTTATCGGGCCGCGAAATGATCCGCCATATCCTCTTGTTAAAAAATCAGTGTTTACGCCTTTTGTTTTTAGGAGAGTGTGCAGTGCAATCGAGAAAGGGGTTTTCCCGACGCCGCCAAGGCTGGCGTTGCCGACACAGATGACGGGAACATCTGCAATAAATGGTTTTGTAAATTGTGTGCGAAGGCGTTGCGCACCGTCATACGCAGCAGAGAGTGGCGTCAGACCCGTTTTGATGATGCGGGCGACGGCGGATTGTTCGCGCCAGAACCAGGGCTCGCTTCTCATGAGGGCGCCGTTTCGTTTAACCCCTCCGACATGTGGTCAAGGAGGCTGGTGCATATATCATTGAGAACTTTTTCTGCATTTGACTCAGCGCCAAGACGCGCTGCATCCGCAATGGTCTTGCGTGTTTTATCATCGGATAATAACCGCCGCACCGCCGCCGCCAGTTCGCGGTCGTTACGCACAAGCGCTGTGCCGCCCGCTTTACGCATGTCGCGGTAAGTTTCCATGAAATTAAATATGTGCGGTCCGTGAAGAATAGCGGCGCCAAGGCGTGCCGGTTCAAGCGGATTATGCCCGCCTTTAGGCGTGATGCCGCCGCCGACAAAAGCAATGCTGGACAAGCGATAAAATAAGCCAAGCTCGCCAAGCGTGTCAGCAATATAAACATCAGTGTCCGGCGTGATGGTATCGTTTGTTGAGCGTTGTGTGAGCGATAGTCCTTGTTCGCGCACAAGCTCTCCCACTTCTCCGCCACGCGCCGGGTGGCGCGGTGCGATGATGGTGAGAATATCGTCGAATTGGGTTTTCAATATTTTATGGGCGGCGAGAACCACTTCTTCTTCGCCGGGATGCGTACTGGCGGCTAACCAAACGGCTCGCTCACCGACTTTCCTTTTTAATTCGGCAAGGTTTTCTTCATTCACCGGCAATGGCGCCGCTGCGTTTTTCAGATTGCCGAACATTTCAACGGGCCGACCTGAGAGTGTCATCAGCCGTTCCGCATTTTGGTAGTCTTGCGCAATGATGACATTGAAAGACGACAAAATATATTTGATCGAGTTTGACTGGCGCTTCCACCCGTCAAAAGAGTTCGGTGAGATGCGGCCGTTAACAATCGCCATAAACGGTACTTGCTGGCGGGCGGTCAAAATCAAATTGGGCCAGAATTCTGACTCAACAAAGATCGCCGCATCAGGGCGCCAGTGATCGAGAAAAGCCTGAACGAAATCCGGGTGATCGAGCGGCACATATTGATGAAAGGCGCCATCGGGCAGGCGCTCCGCCATCAGTTTGGCGGATGTCACCGTGCCTGTCGTCACGATGACTTTGAGGTTTGGGCGTAACTCAATGAGGCGTCTAACAAGGGGGATCACGGACAGAGACTCGCCGACGCTGGCGCCGTGAATCCAGAA
>BQJH01000255.1 GCA_021604605.1 Hyphococcus sp. | reverse complement strand
GCCAAAGCCGATAAGCGTCGCGCCAAAAAAACCGGCGAGCCATGGTTTTGTATCATCGCCCAGCCGCAAGGCGGTGGAACGCACGCCGATCATCGCGTCATCTTCCTTATCCTGATGGGCGTAGATCGTGTCATAGCCAAGGGTCCAGAAAAATCCGGCCCCATAAATTACAAAAGCCGCCGGGTCGAGAGCGCCGTTGATGGCGGCGTAACCAACAAGCGCCCCCCAGTTAAACGTAAGACCAAGCCAGGCTTGCGGCCAATAGGTGATGCGTTTCATGAAAGGGTAGATCGCGACCAGCACAAGAGCGCAAAGCCCGATGATAATCGTCAGGCGGTTAAATTGCAGCAGCACCAAAAGGCCGATGAGACAGAGCGCGATCAAAAACGCCCAGGCCTGTTTGACACTGATCTCGCCTGCCGGGAGGGGCCGCAGGGCGGTGCGTTCAACCTTCGCGTCGATGTCGTGGTCGACAATATCATTATAAGCGCAACCCGCACCGCGCATCACATAAGCCCCGACCGTAAAGAGGAGCGCATACCAAAGGACTTGCAGGTTCCAGTTTTGCATGCCCGCTGTGAGCCCCCACCAGCAAGGGATGAGTAAGAGCCATGTGCCGATCGGCCGGTCCGCCCGCATCAACCGGAGATAGGGCTGCGCCGCGCGCGGCGCCCGCGTCACCCAGTTGCCGGGCGCCGCGTCGGGAGTGGAGGTTGGGTTGGTCATTAGAGATTTATAATGGGTGGTATATTGATGTTCAAAGTGACAAAGCGACTTGTTCTGTCATGCTAAACTCTGGATCCCCGCTTTCGCGGGGATGAGCGTTAAAGGGATAAATTTTGTCTTTTTGGGTTTATATGATCGCTAGTCAGAAAAATGGGACGCTTTATACGGGCATGACGGATGACCTCGCGAAGCGGATTTGGGAGCATAAGTCAAAACTTAAGAAAGGCTTTGCCGCGAAGTATGGCGTGGAGCTTCTTGTCTGGTGTGATGAGCATGAATCAAGGGAGAGTGCGTTTTCCCGTGAGCGGGCTATTAAAAAATGGAACCGCGCGTGGAAAATTGAATTGATCGAAAAAGAAAATCCAAACTGGGATGATATATTTGAGACATTGATGCACTAATTATCTCAACCCGCTCATTCCCGCGAAAGCGGGAATCCATTTGAAAACCAAAAATATGACCCCACGCCTTTACATTGATGCAACCCTCGCAACCGAAAATGCGGTCGCGCTAAGCCAGACCCAGGTTCATTATCTTAAAAATGTCCTCCGCAAAGAAGAGGGTAGTGAAGTTCTCGTGTTCAACGGGAATGAGGGCGAGTTTTCCGCCAAGCTCGTTGAGTTAAAAAAGCGCGGCGGTCTTGCGGCGGTTGGTCCTCGGACACGGGCGCCTGAAAAAGAGCCCGACCTGACCCTGCTTTTTGCACCGGTAAAACGCGGGCCTCTGGAAATGATTATCCAGAAAGCCACAGAGCTCGGCGTCTCGCGTTTGGCGCCAGTCCTAACCGAGAGAACGGTCGCGCCGAAACTGAATATTGAAAGGTTGCAGGCGATTGCGATTGAAGCGGCGGAACAATGCGGTCGGTTAAGCGTGCCGTCAGTAGATAAACCCATAAAACTTGGCGCGTTGATCGATGCGTGGCCGCAAGACCGACGCATTATTTTTTGCGATGAGGCCGGTGACGATGAAACAAAAGAATGGGGCGGACAAGATGGTCGTGCCGCGCCAATATTAGAAACGCTGAACAGGACTGATAGCAAAGCTCAACAAGACGTTGTGCCAGGCGCCCTCTTAACCGGGCCTGAGGGTGGGTTTTCCCCTGCTGAACGCGCGATGTTACGGGCCAATTCTTTCGTGGCGCCGGTCACGTTGGGGCCGCGCATTTTGCGGGCCGACACAGCGGTTATCGCGGCGCTGGCCTTATGGCAAAGTGCGGTGGGCGATTGGCGCGATGGCGTGGTCACGGATGCGTGATGATATTATCTCTTGGCGGCGGGCGCCATGCGCGATAGAGCGGCGCAATAGCTTATTCATGATGGGCATGCGGCATGGGAGAGCGACTTGACGACACCAACAGGCAATAACGGCTCAGCGCCGATCACTTCTAAAGATCAGCTTACAGCTTATCTGGCGTCGGGCTGCAAACCGGAAGCCGATTGGCGTATTGGCACCGAGCACGAAAAGTTTGTTTTTTGTGAAACGAATTTAAAGCCTGTCCCTTATGAAGGCGAGCGAGGCATTCGCGCTATCCTTGAAGCGTTGGGCCGCGAAACCGGATGGTCGTTGATTATGGAAGACGATCACCCGATTGGGCTGAAAGGCGACGGCGCCAGCGTTTCGCTGGAGCCGGGAGGGCAATTTGAACTCTCGGGCGCCCCGCTCGAAAATGTGCACCAAACTTGCGATGAAGTGCATCGCCATCTCGACGCAGTAAAAAGAGTTTGCAAGCCTATGGGCGTGGCGTTTCTGGGCACTGGCTTTGCGCCCACATGGACCCTCGATGAAACGCCGCGCATGCCAAAAGCGCGCTACAATATTATGCGCGCCTACATGCCGAAAAAGGGCAGCCTCGGCCTCGATATGATGCATCGGACTTGCACGGTGCAGGTCAATCTCGACTTTTCATCAGAAGCGGACATGGCGAAAAAATTTCGCACCTCGCTGGCGTTGCAGCCGATTGCGACAGCGCTGTTCGCCAATTCCGGCCTTTATGAAAGCCGGGCCTCTGGTTTCGCCTCTTACCGCGCGCATATCTGGACGGATACCGACCCTGACCGGACAGGGCTTTTAAACTTTGTGTTTGAAGATGGTTTCGGGTTTGAGCGTTATGTCGATTATCTTCTCGACACGCCAATGTATTTCGTTCGACGTGGTGGTGAATATCTTGATGCATCGGGGCAATCTTTCCGTGACTTTATGAAAGGCGATTTGCCTGCTGCGCCGGGCGAAACGCCGACGATGGATGATTGGGAAGATCATCTCTCGACAGCGTTCCCGGAAGTGCGCCTCAAAAAGTTTCTTGAAATGCGCGGCGCCGATGGCGGCCCATGGGCGCGCATTTGCGCGCTGCCGGCGTTTTGGGTCGGGTTGCTTTATGATCAAACAGCGCTTGATGCAGCATGGGATGTGGCGAAAGGCTGGTCGCAAGAAGAGCGTGAACAGTTGCGCGATGACGCCGCGCGCGAAGGCCTCAAGGCAAAGATCGGTGGGCGGACGGTTCAGGATGTGGCGCTGGAAATTCTGGCGATCTCACGCGAAGGGCTTAGCCGTCGCGCGCGCATTGGCAATTTGAAAGAAGACGAAACAACCTACCTTGACCCGTTGGTGAAGATTGCCAAAAGCGGCGTCACTATGGGCGAATATACGGTTGATCGCTTTTTGAACGAGCTTGGCGGTGACGCCAAAAAACTCTTCGATGAGTGTAAGTATTAGATGGCAAAATTTTGATGTGGATAAATAAAACGGTTAGCGCAGGTTTGTTGGTGCTGATGGGGTGCGCATCCGACCCTGCCGTGCTTTGGACCGGACCGGTTGATGATGCTTCTCTGTGTGAGGCTGATCTTTTACCGCCTATTGAGATCGAGCATAAAGTTGAAGATCTGTATTTTGGCGACGCTCTACAGCAGCGTTATAATTATCTACTCTATCACTTTGAGCGCAATGGAAATTATATTAGCGCCCGCGCTTACCTTGATGAGGCAAATAAAGTTGCAATTTATGGCCCTTATGAATCAAAAGTAACACGGGTAAAGACAACCGATGATGATTTTCAGGTTTTGGTTGTCGCATATCTCAAGCGTCGTTTTTCAAAAATTGATACGCTAAATGAGGGGGCGGGTTATCAGACCCTTTGGGAGCATAAGCTGGACGATAAACCTTCCCTTGAATTGTGCGACCGTGCGTATCAACCATAAAGTGTCTGTAAGGTTGACCGCTGCGGAGATAGGGCTACGGATTAGAGCTTCGAATGACAAATAGAGTAGTGGTCGACGTCTTTGCTGACACATCAATTGCTTGCGAGGCACTCGCTAAAAAAGACAAGGCGCTTTCTCATGCGGTGAGCGCAATTGAAGAACCGCACATCCGCAGACGCCCCGGCGGGTTTGAAGCGTTGTTTCGGATTATCGTTGAACAGCAGGTTTCCGTTGCGAGTGCGCAGGCGATCTGGGCGCGGTGTGAGAGAGGCGTAACGCCAATGGCGCCTGCTGCGGCGCTGGCTTTGGGTGAAGAAGGTCTCAAAGCGTGCGGCCTCACCCGTCAAAAAGCGCACTATGTCTGGTTGTTGGCGCAGCGCGTAGAGACCGGTGATTTGGATCTATCTGTTCTGCCGTCCCTTGATGACAAG
>BQJH01000254.1 GCA_021604605.1 Hyphococcus sp. | reverse complement strand
CGCCGCCTACAGACAATCGCTGAAAGAAGGGCGCGTCGCCAAAACTGATCGCGTTGTTCTATTCAATTGCGCAACGGGACTAAAATACCCAATGCCAACGGTCGTAAGATCTATCGACCGGACCAGCCCTGTGGACTATGGGCAATTTTAATATGCTATCACGTCGAAATTTTATTATCGGTGCGAGCGCTTTAACAGGATGCGCAAGCATTCAACAGAGCGACGGCATCAGTGATGATGAATATGATATTTTCAATTCTATCTGGTCGGATTTGGAGTGCCCCGGTGAAAATGAGACGGACTTATTGATTGGAAAAACAAAAGCAATAGACATAGCTAATGATGATATGTCGCGTGCTTTTGATCGTAACAAGCATATTATCTCTGATGAGATGATGAAAAGCTTTTACGTAGCAAATAAAAAACCTTACTTGATTGACGAGCGTGGTATTGATGCAAAGTGTATTCGTGTTGTCTCTGAACGGGTTGCAAATGAAATTGCTCCATCTCTAAATTCTGGCGAAAGGCATCGCAGAGAACTGGAGGCGCGAATTGACGCGCTCATATCAGGGTTGCATCGTGAAAGAGTAGAGGTTTTCTCTCCATCAATTCGCAGGGTCACAAGGTTTGGGTTTGACAATGACCGTCTCCATGCAGTCGGTATGACCAGTTATCATTGTGGACCATTATGCGGTGCAGGGGAGCTGATGGTTATACGTAAGGGTGCAAACGAGTGGGAAGTGACGTTGAAAGAAACCCTTTGGATTAGTTAGTCTGGATCGTTGGAACATATGGCGACTATGATTGATAGGAAGATACTTATCCGTTCATTCCCGCGAAAGCGGGAATCCAGACTGTAGATAATACCGTACTATATAGTGTAAAAGTTTTTGACGGGTTCAGGATCAAGCCAAAGGTGATGTAGAGTGAAGACAATGACCAGGACAGTAAAGCTATGACGCCGGTTCACGCCATTCTTATCGTGATCATCCGCCTTTGGGCGGCGGGCGTTATTATCACGTCCTCACTGCATTTATCGATTTGGCCCTTTCTGGATACAGGGGAAGCTAACGACCCCAGCAATTACGCTTTTCTGACGTTTTTAAATGCGGGCATCTGGGTGTGTCTTGGCTTTGCCGCCTGGATATTCGCGCCAGATTTCGCGAAGGCGGTTTATAAGCCTACGGATGAAGACCCAAAGGTGAGTATAAACATCGATGCCGAGACGCTGGTTCAGATCGGTAGTTTTTTGATCGGTGGATTTTATCTAATTCAGTATCTACCGCAGCTTTTTGTCGATTTTGGGAGGTGGTTTGCGTATCTGGCGGCGCAAGACCCTGCCGCTGAGAACCAAGGTGAAGGTTTCAAGCAATACATAATTAATTGGCGCACAACAACAACACACATTTTGATTGTCATCATTGCATCGTTCATGGCGTTACGCTCTGCCTATCTTGCTAAACTCTTTACGTGGCTGCGTTCAGCAGGGCAGTATGACGAAAAGAAGGGGAATAAAGAATGAAACTCTTGGCAACAATTGCCGTTCTGATCGTCGCTGCCGAGCATGTCGGCATTCTCGCCCTGGAAATGTTTTTCTGGGACCATGAGATCGGGCGGAAAGTTTTTTCCATGACGCCTGAGCAGTCTGCTGAAACGGCCGTGCTCGCTGCCAATCAAGGGCTTTATAACGGGTTTCTCGCCGCCGGTTTGTTCTGGGGTGTATTGGCGGGTAAGCGTGACGTGATTTTCTTCTTTCTCTTATGTGTCATGGTTGCGGGTGTTTTTGGCGCTGTTACAGCAAAGCCGACAATCCTTTACACGCAGGCAGCGCCCGCTGCGATTGCATTCATCCTCACGGCGTTAGCGCGCCCCCGGAAGCTGTAAGCACGCATTTCTTGTCCGGTTTGAACAATAGCGGCGCGCGGGAATATTCGCTAATGTCCGCACGATTGGCGATTCTGGGTTCTGTAAGGAGAAGCTATATATGACACCGCGACATTGGTTGATGCTTTCGATGATAATTCTTCTCTTGGTAGTTGGCGCTATCCTTATCGCTGCGCTCACTTGATTGCGCCCAAAGAATGAACATTCTCGCACTCCCCGGTAAGGCTGCATTCGAGATAATGCGAGCTGTTGTTCTATTTTTCTATCGTTTATCGGGATGGAAGATTGAAGGCTCTGTTCCGCCTACGAATAAATTTCTCGTCATTGCAGCGCCCCACACGACAAACTGGGACTTGCCAATGATGTTGTTGCTGGCGCTGCATTTTCGTGTTCGCCTGCACTGGGCCGGCAAGGCCAGCCTGTTTAAGCCTCCCTTCGGCTGGTTGATGACAGCGCTCGGCGGCGTTCCGATTGATCGGTCAAAATCCGATAATTTCGTCGATCAGATTGTTGAGCGTTATCAATCTCGCGACAGCTTTGTCATTGGCATCCTGCCGGAAGGCACGCGCGCCAAGGTCTCGGAATGGAAGAGCGGGTTTTATCATATCTCTATGGGGGCGGACGTACCGATCGCCTTTGGCTTCGTAGATTACGGCCGAAAGGTCGGAGGCATTGGCGACGTTATGACGGCGAGCGGTGATTATGATAGCGATCTGGAGCGCATAAAAGCGTTCTACGCGAACGTCACCCCGAAATATCCAGACCGCGCAGGGCTTTGCGACTAAGCCCCATCACGGGAATTGCCAGGGTAAATCAGGCCCTCCCGGACAATCTGCAATTTTGCGCAGAGAATTTACTTGCAATGAGAACAAAACAAGAATAAAGAACAAAAGACGAACTTATGAAGGGTCAAAACTATGGAAAACGAAGCCTTGCGTGATGTCGTCGGACTCGGCGTACTATTGATGGTCGTGGGAGCGGCGCAGCTTTGGGGTGCGCTTTTGGGGGCCTAATTCCCTCTATTTCACATCAAATTTAGTCTGTGTTTAGAACGGGAGCCGTGTCTCAATGGCAGGGAATTTTATCCACCTCCACCTCCATTCCGCCTATTCTCTGTCTGAGGGCGCGATCCCGGTCTCAAAACTCAAAGATTTGTGCCTGCAGGCGGATATGCCAGCGTGCGCCGTCACAGACACAAACAATCTTTTTGGCGCGCTGGAAGTGTCAACGACCCTCGCAGGCGCCGGTATCCAGCCGATCATCGGTATTCAGCAATCTTTCCTGGCGGAAGATTTTGGATTGCCGCTTGCCCGGGGAGGGCGCCATCCCTCCCTGGTGCTGCTGGCGCAATCTGAGGCCGGATATAAAAACCTTCTCAAACTCACCAGTGAAGGCTTTCTCGATTCTGCTGCAGAAGACGGCGCGTGCGCGGCGCTTGATCGTCTTAAGGGGCATACGGAAGGGTTGATCTGTCTTTCCGGCGGGTATGATGGTCCGGTTGATCGCCTTTTGAGAGAAGGCCGCAATAGTGAAGCGCGTCTAGCCCTCGAAAAACTGGGTGCTCTGTTTCCTGATCGGCTCTATGTGGAGATGCAACGGCATCGTGAACGAATGCGTGACAGTATTGAAGCGGAGATCGTTGATCTTGCCTACACGCTTGAATTACCGCTTGTGGCAACCAATGAACCGTTCTTTGCAAAGTCTGACGATCACGAAGCGCATGATGCGTTATTGTGTATTGCGGAAGGTGCTTACGTTCATCAAGATGATCGCCGCCGTGTAACGGCTGATCATTATTTTAAGACTGCGGCGGAAATGACCGCGCTTTTTGCTGATCTGCCGGAAGCCATTGAGAACAGTGTTGAGATTGCTCAGCGTTGCGCTTTTCGCCCGCGCTTTCATGATCCTATCCTGCCGAGCTTTGTTGGCGGCGGAGGCGACCCGGCGGAAGTTGCAAAAGCGGAAGCGATGGAGCTTGAGCGGCAGGCGCGCGAAGGGCTGAAAGAACGCCTGCGAACAATTGAGCTGGCGGCGCCAGAAGAAGATTATTGGGCGCGCTTAAAGCTGGAACTTGAGATCATCAACCGAATGGGGTTTCCGGGGTATTTTCTGATTGTTTCCGATTTTATCAAATGGACAAAGGGAGAAAATATTCCCGTGGGGCCGGGGCGGGGGTCTGGCGCAGGGTCCGTTGTGGCCTGGGTGTTAACAATCACCGATCTCGATCCGTTGCGGTTTGGTTTGTTGTTTGAACGTTTCTTGAACCCAGAGCGGGTTTCGATGCCGGATTTCGACATCGACTTCTGTCAGGACCGTCGTGATGAAGTGATCCGCTATGTTCAGGAAAAATATGGGCGCGACCGTGTCGCTCAGATTATTACGTTCGGAAAGTTGCAGGCGCGCGCCGTCTTGCGGGATGTGGGCCGTGTTTTGAATATGTCGTTCGGTCAGGTCGACCGGATTTGCAAACTGGTGCCGAACAATCCGGCCAATCCTGTCACGCTGGC